>CAZCKE010000026.1:0-18918 GCA_964499005.1 uncultured Tepidisphaeraceae bacterium | reverse complement strand
AATCGGCCGCGTGATCAGGCCAGCGGGTTGTGCGCGGGCTGGAACGTGGCCCAGGGGCTGAGGATTCCGCATCACCTAACGCGGCTGCAGCTGCCGGCCTACTCGCCAGAGCTGAATCCGGTGGAGCGATTATGGCTGTGGCTGCGGAGTCACCAGTTGTCGAATCGGATTTACGAAGACTATGACGAGCTGCTGCAAGAAATGGATCGAGCCTGGCTGACGCTCGACGCCCAGACCCTCAAAAGCGTTTGTGCCTGCCCCTGGATCGAGCGCGCAATTCAGACATGATGCGTATAAGAGGCTTGCCAGGGCCTCGTCGGTGACAGCCGTCGAGGCTCTTTACTTCTCTGACGTATTACTCTGAAATGGGCATTAGAACCGCGTGATCGGCTGATATAAACCCTTGTCATTCCTGAACGCACCCGGAGGGACTCGAACCCCCCCAACCCTCGGTTCTGAAGGTCCACAGTGTCGTGCACCGGAAACCCGCATGAAGGGCTAATGCCATCAGGATTTGTGTGACGAGACTGGCCGACCCTAGGCTTTTATAGGGCTCACAGATTTTACCCAATTTTCCGCGACGTTTCAGAAGTTCTCTGACAAGTCTGACAAGTGAAGCGGTGACCTTTTAATCTCCTTTGCATACTTTTTTTCTCCTCATTGTCGCGACCTGCGCCGGTCCATTGCCCTGATTGGTTGTGGCCCTTTCAATTCTCACTCGGTATGCCCAAGCTCCAGAGCCTCTTGTCTGTGGATTTATTGGCCGGCGGGGTGACGGAAGTGCTCGTTGCGGGTTATCCTACTTCCCATGTCGTCATTCGCTTCCGTAATCGCCGAGCCGAAGCATCAACTTCAGTTGCCAGCAGGCGAGGGCAAGTTCCGCTTGATCATGCTGCCGGGACTCGACGGCGCCGGGCTGGCATTTGGACCTCTGCTTGAGCAGCTCCCTTCATCGATCCGGCCAACGGTAGTGACCTATCCGCGGGACCGGGTGATGGGGTATCAGGAGCTCTTTCCGTTGGTGAAGGGATTCTTGCCCGACGAGCCGTTCGTTCTGCTGGGGGAGTCGTTTTCCAGTCCGCTGTCGATCACCATTGCGGCGGATCGACCGCGGGGGTTGCGTGGGCTGGTCCTCAGCTCGGCCTTTGCGCGCAATCCGTTGTGGCTGGCGCCGAATTGGCTGGCGTACCTCACCCACCCACTGATTTTCCGACTATACAATCCGTACGTCCGCTTCAAGGTGTGGCGGCGCGGTGGCGGCGCGGCAGGGGCGGCGCGGCTTGCGGCGATTTCGGGCCTAAGGCCTCAGGTCGTTGCCCGCAGAGCAAAGGCGGCGCTGCAAGTGAATGTGATGCGCCAACTGGCCACCTGCCCGGTTCCGGTCCTGTACATTAGAGGCGATCGCGACCGGCTGGTACACGCGCGCAACTTGTCCGAGATGGCCGCGTGCCTCCCTTCCATGCGTGTTGCCAGGTTCGACGGCGGACATTGCGTGATGCGCAAGAGGGCTAAGGAGGCGGCCGCCGCGATCGTTGAGTTTATCGCCGATTGTAACTCCCACGCTGCGGATGAAAACTTGCCGCGCCGCCAGGACGGGGCAACAGGCCAATCGATCCGCGCCTGACGGCAAGGAGTGTTCGCGCCGGGTTGCTATCCGCCCGACGAGCCGGCCTAAAATGCCAAAGGGGATTCTTAAACCTGAGGTTGATGCGCTGAATCATCCGGCATCACGCCGTGATCGTACCGCTCACCGCGGAGAAAGCGCATGGGCGAATTATGGTAGAGCTTGATATCGCTGAAAGGGTCGGTCATTACCTTGGTCGCCCATGCGAGGCCAGTCTGGAGGTCGTGGGCCATGTATAGTTGAATAACCCTGAAGACGACCGCAGTGACGCCGAGAAACAACCAGATGTATCCAACGTGGCGCGCCACATCAACCCAACCGCGCGAGGGTCTGACCAGGTCGAACAAAGTCGGGCTGACTACCAATAGCAACGGCGAACAGATCCAGATGCCCATCAGCACCCACTTCCGGAACAGGTTGTAGCCGGTCTTGACTTCCTCTTTATGCTCGTGAGTCACCTGATTGGAGCTGTCATATCCCTTGGGCTCGAAGAAGAAGTGGCCCGACTGACGGCTGGCCATGGCCAGTGTCCAGGCGATGAAACTGGCGATCCCTGGGTCGAACGGAAGCAACGCGTAGCAAAAAACAAATGTCGTGGCGCTGAAAAAGTGCAGACTTTGGTTGATGAGGCTGTGGTGGTAAAAACGGTGGTCATCCCATCTCTGTTGACGCAACGTTTCGGCAAAAGTAGGCATAGATTTGTCCGTTGTTGATGTTTTCCGAACGAAGTTATGGTTCCTTATGTCCGTCGACGTCTAACTTGCCAGTGCAGTCGCCTGTGGCACGGTCGCACTGATCTTTACAAATCTGATGAGTGAAAAATGCCCCAGAGGCGGCAGCGGCGTATGCTCGACCAGTTTGACGCTTGAATTGGCCGCCGCCCAGTTCGTATACCGAGACAACGGAAACTCCGTGCGCCAGCCGAGCTTGGTGGTAACCGGCATCAACGACCGCTCGATCCCCGCCCGCATGCCGCGATCGGCGCCGATGCGAGTGGTGATCACGACTTCCCCCCCGGGCCGAACGACGCGTGCAAACTCGCTGAGCGCTGCTTCGGGGTTGGGGCATGCGGTCACAACGTATTGTGCGACCAGCACATCAAAGCTGTTGTCCGGGAATCGCAGGTTTTCCGCGTCGCCCACCTCGATCGATTCGACGTTTTCAAGACCGAGCTTTTTGACCCGCTTGCGAGCGACTTTAAGCATCGGCTCTGAGATGTCCACCCCCACGATGCTCTTCGCTGCGGTGTAGTGCCGCAGCACAAGCCCCGTGCCGACGCCAACCTCAAGGATGCGTCCGCCGATCCGATCGGCCGCTTTTACCGCCTGAGCTCTGCCCGTGCGAAAAACTGGCCCGAACACAAAATCATAAATTGGAGCTAATCTCCCGTAGGCTTTGGCCACGCTTTTTGTATTCATCTCCATCGAGGCTTCAATCCCTTAAAGTTCCCCGTTTCAAGAGTAAACAAATTCATACCACAGCAAACACATTGCAGTCTAGGCAATGTTGAAACATTAAGCGCGTCATAACCAAATCTGAGTAATTCTGGTCGAAGGCCCCTCAGCAGGCACGTCGATCAGAGACCCAATGGCATTGTCTGATCGGCACCGTTCCTGGATTGAGGTCAATTGAAATTACGGCTAAATGCGAGGAAATTCCATGATTGCTTGCCCCGCCAGGATTCTTGATCCTTCACGCACATTTTCTGTCAGGGTAAACCCAGCCGGTGTGAACAGGATGATGGTTGAACCGTGTTCAAACCAGCCCATTTCTTGTCCCTTGACCAACCTGCCGTTGCATGGAATGTTGTGCGCTGTGCCGTGGCCGGCCGAACCGCTCCGCGCATCGACGCGCCCGAGATTCTTGCCGCCGGCTCTCGAGAGCGCGCGTAAAGGCTTCTCCGTGTCGCAAAAGTGCAGCCGTATGCTCGCGACTAGGATCGCCGCAACGGGTACCAGCAGGATCGGCTGGCTCGAAGGCTCCAGAACACACTGGATTACCGCCCGTTCGTTCTTGCAAAACAACTTCTGCACCCGTTTGAGCGCGATGGGGTTGACGTTCCAGGTGTCGCCGGAGATGTATGTGACTTCGGACACCGACAGGTCGGCCGGTGCGTGGAAGCGGTGATACATGCTGGAGGTCAGCCGCAACGTGACGAATCGGCCGTCTCGAAATTCGACTGTTTTGGCTTCCTCGCCGAGCAGGTCCGTCAGCGTGTAAGGAAAACCTTTGATCTGATACAACCTTTCGCCTTCGATGCGACCGCAGGCGCCGACGATCGCATCACACGGCGAGACGAGGATGTCCGGTCGGGGGTCGGCGGGCCGGGCTCCTGGTTTGAGCGCACGCGTGAAACAATCGTGCAGCGAACGAAAGTCTTGCGTCGCGGCGTCAGATAAATCCAGGTCGGCGAACATTCTCCACGCGGCAATTGATGCCCGGCAGATGATCGGATTCTCAATTTTGCTGATGCGGCCCACCAGCCGCGTCGCCAGTTGCCGCGGAAGCCGGTTGGTGAGGAGAAAATTAATGTCCTCCTGGACCGCGATCTTCGCCAGTATGGAGCGCATCCGCTCTTGAGATCGCCGGAAAAAATCGCGTGTCAGGCGGGATAGGTCACGAATATGAACAGTCAATATTTCACCGAAGGTGTTGGTGTCGCCGCCCTTGTCATGCTGGGCCTGATCCGCGGTCGGCGTCGGCTTCAACTCTCGCGCGCGAAACATCCATCGCTAGTGGGCCATCCCCGCATGGGCAAGCGCATCGCCAATGCGATCCCTTTTTACGACTTCGACACCGACCGCTTCTTCAGCGTCGACGATCCTCCGGCGGAAATCGCCCAGCGGCGCAAGGCCGGATTTGATTGTCTCGCGACTCTGTACCGGACTCGTTTTACCAAGACCAATGCGCTTACGAAAGACACGCGCCATGGGCTGTCGGACCTGCAGTTCACATCCAGTTACCGCGTCCCTTTTCAGTTCAGTCGGATCGTCCGCGAGAATCTGCCTATCGGCGCGTTTGCCGCATCGACCGCCAGCGTGACAGTCTCCGATCTCGACGGCAACCTCTTCTACGACGTGAGCGGATCCTATGGCGTCAACCTGTTCGGATACGATTTTTACAAAAACTGCATCAACGAGGGCACGAAGATAGCCGGCGAGCTTGGCCCCGTGCTCGGACCTTACCACCCGGTCATCGTCGATAATGTTCGCCGCCTGCAATCCATTTCCGGATTGGATGAAGTCAGTTTTCACATGTCCGGGACTGAAGCGGTGATGCAGGCGGTGCGCCTGGCGCGATACCATACCGGCCGCACGCACCTGGTCCGATTCGCCGGCGCCTATCACGGTTGGTGGGATGACGTGCAGCCCGGGGCCGGCAACCCCATCCCCGCCCAACGCACCTACACCCTCGCGGAGATGTCGGCGAAAAGTTTGCGGGTCATCGCCGATCGTCGCGACATCGCTTGTGTCCTGGTCAATCCGCTTCAGGCGCTGCACCCCAACGCGGCCGCCTCCTCCGACGGCTCTCTAGTGGACAGCGGCTGGCGAGCGGGTTTTGATCGCGCCACTTACACCGCCTGGCTACAGCGGTTGGCAACTGTCTGCCGCAATGCGGGCGTGCCCCTGATCATGGACGAAGTGTTCCTCGGTTTTCGACTCGCGCCGGGCGGCGCCAGCGCGTATTTCGGCATCCAGCCGGATTTGGTGACCTATGGTAAATCGCTCGGAGGCGGTCTTCCCGTCGGCGCGCTCTGTGGCCGCGCCCAACTGATGAAGCGCTTCCGCCAGGACCGGCCCGCGGATGTCTGCTTTGCGCGCGGCACATTCAACGCCCATCCCTATGTGATGGGCGCGATGAACGCGTTTTTGCGAGCGCTGGACGCGCCGGATATCCGCGCGCTCTACGACGACCTTGACGCCAGGTGGAACGCTCGAGCCGCCGCCCTCAATGCCCGGCTCTCCGCAGAGGGCTTGCCGCCACGCGCCGCCAATCTCTCGACAATCTGGACGATCCTCTATGAACTTCCCTCTCGCTATAACTGGATGTTCCAATACTATCTGCGGGCCGAGGGTTTGGCGCTAAGCTGGGTCGGAACCGGCCGGCTCATATTCAGCCTCAATTACACGGACGCCGACTTCCAGGCTGTCGCCGATCGTTTTGTCGCGGCGGCTGCGAAGATGCGCGCCGATGGATGGTGGTGGGCGCCCGACGGCCAGAACAACAAGGCGATCCGGCGGACGATCCTAAGGGAAACGTTGCGAAAGCGCTTCGGAATCTAGCTTCGGCTCCGCCTCGCGATTAAACCTCGAGCAAGACCGGCGACCAATCATTGCCAGTGAATCGATCAACGTCTGCGCGCATCTCTCCCAAGTGCAGGTGCGCGCATAATCCACGCAAGCCTGACTATCGAGCTTGAGCGCGGCAAGACAGGCGGCGTGAAGATCGTCGTCCAAAACGCCCGTGACATTCTGTTCTACCACATCGATGGGACCGGTCACCGGATAGGCCGCCACAGGCACGCCGCAAGCGTTGGCCTCCAGCATCGTGACACCGAAAGTATCGGTGCGGCTAGGAAAAACAAACACGTCGGCCGCGGAATAGAGTCGCGCCAGGTCTTCTCCATACTGATATCCCGTCCAGTGGGCCTCGGGGTACCGGCGCTGAAGCGCGGGGCGCGCCCCGCCGTCGCCAACCACCACCTTGCTGCCAGGCAGCTTGAGCTCCAAAAATGCCTCGATGTTCTTTTCAGGCGCGATGCGGCTGGCGGTAAGGAAGACCGGTCGGGGCAAAGCTAGCGCATCTTTGCCGCGCGGTCTGAAAACCTGGACATCAACCCCGCGGCTCCAGACGACGGTATTGTCCAGGCCGCGCGACCGAAGATCCTCCGCGACCAGGCGCGTTGGCGCCAGCGTTCGGGCCGCCGCGCCGTGGAACCACTTGAGAAGCCTCCACGTCATCGCTTCAGGGATGCGGTAGTAAATGCTGAGGTATCGGGGATACTGCGTGTGGTAAGATGTTGTAAACGCCAGCTTGTGCTTGAGGCAATATGCGCGCGATGCAAGGCCCAGCGGTCCCTCCGTGGCTATGTGGATCGCGCCGGGCTGGAACGCATCCAATAGCGACGCCACTTTCCAATGCGGCAAGACTGCCAGACGAATTTCCGGATATTTGGGCGCGGCAATGGTGGGAAAAAAGCCCGGGTGGATGACCAGAACACGATGGCCCAGCGACTCCATCCGGCGGACCACTTCGGTCCAAGTCCGCACCACCCCGTTCACTTGGGGCATCCATGCGTCAGTGACAAGAGCGAAGTTCATCTACTCCCTGAAGTCACAACCGATTGTCGGTCCATCGACAAACCAGACTGGTAATAATATTACTACCCGAAGATTAACTAGGATTTGACCGTCATTGCGTAAAGATTCAGTAAAAATCACATCGCATGAACTGCCCTCTGTGGAATAAGGTTCGGACAAAAGAATCTCTGTTGGCCGTCCTCAAAACCTTTTTCAAGGACAATCCCACCTGGGAGTGAGCTTGTCCTTTAAGTTTTTGGGTATCGCAACGGGTGTCTCCACTGTTGAGATGCCCTGTCGTTTCATTTGAACGTTGTGGATAAAGGGGTTCTGCGCTTTTCTCGGTCTCTCGCACCCCCCGACTTCCTACTTCTTTTCTCCTCCTCCAACCCACCCTCCGCCCTCACGGGCTCCGGGTGTGGGCTCGCCTCCCGGCTCGCCCGACGGGGGTGGATCACCCAAACAAACGGGGGGCAGGAAACAAACCCAAGCAGAAGACCCCTGACGGGGTAACCAACCTCATAAACGGGTTGGGGAGGAAAGGTCAGTGGAGCAGAAATCCGCGAGAAGGGCTGACGCAATCAGGATTTGTGTGACCAGACTGGCCAACCCTGGGCTTTACAGGGTTCGCGGATTTTACTCAGATTTCCGGGGCCTTTCAAAAGTTCTCTGACGTTTTCTGACAACTCCGACAGTCAAGGCCGTCATTTATTGCCAGCCCCTGTGTATTCGACCTCCGGATAGTCCTGCCGCCTGTTAAGCTCCGTTGAGGATGCTCCTTTCAAGTATACGTCGAAGAAAGTGCTGATGTAGTGTTCCGTTACCGCGACCTGCCTTCGGCCATTAATGCCCACAATACCTAGCATGCGCAGCCCTTGCATCAGAAGGGGACTCTTCAACATCGCTCCGTCGTCGCTGAACATGTAGTGATTCGCGCCGCGGATTGTCACTTGCAATCGGCGGTCACTGGGAACCCGATCGAAAATGGACTGGAAGTTGAACTCGATCTGCTTATCCTCCGGATTCTGCGTATCGCCTGAGTGGTCGCTCACAAGAAACATAATCGGCTGCTTGACACCATCTTGGACGGCAGTGCCCCAGGGAATCCCGTCCACGTCGATACCTGCCTTGCATCGAGAATCATCATGACAGAACTGCAGCGCCGTTGCGCCACCGAGCGAGTGACCGAATACTCCAACCCGCTGCATGTCGAGCCGGCCCAGGAACCTACCTGAAGGGTCGGAGGTGTTCAGTCGTTCGAGCTGATCAAGTGCATAGCTCATGTCTGCACTCCACGCCTCGACCAGTTTGTTGGCTAGTTGTTCCACTTCACTTCCACTGAAGGCATCGATATTGTTCTTAGGCGCCCTCCGAATTACCCGTCCATCAGGGAACACCACCACGCCGCTTCGATACGGTGCGTCAAAACCCACCACTACGTAGCCGTGACTGGCAAGGTCTTCCGCAAGGCTCGTATAGTCCGTCGTCAGGGCAGCGGCTCCCGCCCTCATAAATACCACCGGGTAAGAGCCTTGCTCAGGTGATACGTCGGCGTCAGGAATACTATGCGTTTTGACACGCGACAGTTCTCGCGTCAGGAACGCCATGATCCCGTGATCCTGGCCTCCAATAGTCGTGCGCCACGGAAAGTAGTCGGCGACTGTCGGGGACGGTTGGGCGCGTACCGCCGGGTACCAAATCCAGACGAAGAGCTCCCGCTTGGCACCCGGCTGCGGCGCCATCGAATCCGAATGGACAGGATCACTCCAAACATACGTCGTACGGCCGACCGCGAACGGGCCGGTGGGGGTGGGTAGAAGCGTCTGGCGGTTGTGATCCCACCATAGCGACCCCAACAAGCCTCCAATTCCGACGAGAATCAGAATGGAGATCGTCGCAATTGACTTAAGCAGCCATCTGGTTTTTCGCATCTGGTACAATGTGCCTGACGTTACCGCAGCTATGGGAATAACAATTGAAATGAGAAACCATGACGCAAGGGGAACTCCAAGGAACGTGACAGGTGACCTTGAGGTTGGAGGCGTCAAAGCAACAATTCCGTAAATGAGGAGAGAGACGACCGAAAGAATAAGTATTACCGCATGAAGCGTCGCCCGACTCGGAGTGGACCATCGCTTCGAAACGAGGTTGACGAAACCAAGGACCACAAATGGACTGCATACCCAGATCGCAAAGAGTACAAACACAGAACCATCGAACTGGCGAGCACGGCGCATTAAGCCAATCGAGCCTACGCCTCCAATCAGTACCGCGATTGGGGCTCCAGCATTCATGATTCTGATTAAGCGCATAAGTTTAGAGTTGCGACTTAAATCACTTTATGATGTAAAGTTAACTCGTCAATGGCGCGCCTCGCTTTTTTTCTGCCATGGAAGGCCTGAGCAGCGCAGACCCCATTCGCACAGTGAGGGCGTTGATCTCAGAGACCGATGCTGCCTCGAAATTGCACTAAAAATCGCGATTCATCGCCGGTCCATGCCAATTTCTCTGACACATGGCAAAACTGGAAGGTGTTGATTTGTCGTAAGTCCTTGTAAATCAACGCACCCGGAGGGACTCGAACCCCCAACCCTCGGTTCCGAAGACCGATGCTCTATCCAATTGAGCTACGGGTGCTGCTGCACCAAATTATATCATCTTCGTCGCCAAGGTATTACGTCGTGGAGGGCGGGGGCGTTGGATTGGCCGAGTCGGGCGAAACCGTCGGAGCATCCGCGGAGACTGCCGTGGCAACGGTCGCGACCGTTACGATGACAGGTGAGCCGATACCAGAGGCGGATGCCTGGGCTTGGACAGCGGATGCCATCAGTGGTTCCAGTTCGTCTTCCGACGGCTCCATGTACACATCATCCATTTCCGTGGAGTCCACCTCGACGCGCATCAGATAATAGATGACTGAATTAGCCGAGAAATAAAGGCTGATCGCAAAGGCGCCCAGAAGCGAGACCAGCAGCATCACCCACGCCTGGATGCAAAAGGCCCCGACGCTTTGGCCAAACGTGAGGGCCGACCAGTCGATATGGTAGGTCAGACGGCCCGTCGATGATGGGGCGGGCCACATGACGGCGAAAAGATTGCGTGTATTTTCAGAGTCCCGCCAGACTCCCAGCTGCATGAAATGGTGCGTCAGGGTCAGCGTCGTCCAGATGAAAATATGAACGAACATATAGGTCGCGGCGCCGTAGCCGATCGCGATGGCCGTATAAAACAGCAACCGCCAGGGACGGTGATACACGTAACTGTAGCTTCGGCTGATCGCGTCAAAGCTGTCGGACCCCTCGACGGCAATGGTGGGATACATCAGGTTGAATCCGCCGGCCATTCCCAGCAAGAGCAGCGTCATGACGACGCCGACCATCAGGGCCAAGATGAAGAGGACGCCAATGGCAATGGGGCCGACAAACGGTACGAGCCCGCCGACAAACCCGGCGGCCGTGAGGATCAATCCCAGCCCGATGATAATGACAATCGGGATCACCGGGGCCGAGACGAAAGACAGCAACTTTTCCACGGCAAAATTCATCGCCTCGCGAACGCTGATCTTCTCGTCCCGAGCGATTTGAACTGCCGCGATCCGGCTGATCGCCCCGCCGAACAGCGCCCAGGCCGCCAGGAACAGAATCGCAAAGAGGATGAAGAAGACCCAGTGATGCCAGGCCAGCCAGACCGGCCCGACGAGGAAGAAATTCTGGACGTGCTTAGAGACGCCGTCGGGCCCCAGCCAGTTGTTTTGAGTTACGGCGGTGACGACGTCGTTCACCTGGCTCGTCTCATATTCAAAAAACGTGCGAAAAAGGCCTTCCCCCTCGATTTGCTCGGCGTTGCGAATCTCCGCATAAGCCGCGTCATACGCCGCCGCGATTTCGGTATTCAGTTGTGTATCCGCGTCGCTCTGGGACTTGGCCTGCACATCTTTGGCCCCCGGCGCATCGGGCTTGGCGTCAAATGCCGCTTTGGCCGCCTTGTACGCGTCATCGTGAGCGTTATGCGCCGCCTTGATCAGGTCATTATCACGATGCTTGATAATTGCGTTGCGCAGTTCGTCAAGTAGATCGCCTTTTTGCGCGGCGGACAGCGCTCGCTGACGGGTCGATTCGTCCGGCTCATTCTTGCCCGGCGTAATGACTTTATATTGCAGGAGCTTTTGCGCGTAATCTTCTTCGATTGCCAGGCGCTGCCGATCAATCCATCCCGGCAGTGCATCCCGCTGCGAGGTCGACGAGAAATTTTCATAAGCGGTCACTTCCCCCGGCACCGCGCGCGAATTCTTCGGCCATCTCCAATCGAGAATCCGTCCGCCGAAATAGACCGTCAGCAGCAGCGCCATCCCCAGCACCAGCTTCGAGGGGTGCCTGGCAATGGCAAAAGAGCGAAAGATGTGGGTAAACGGGAAAGTGGCTCGCCAATCGATGCCCCGAATCACTGGTCCTTCATCCGCCATGGACACAAAGCTCCTTTCCCTTGGCCGACTTGCGCACGACATCACGAAAATTTTGGACGCGCGTCGCGCGGCCGCATTATAGTCCCCGCCCTCCGAGGTTCAAACGGGGGAAAATGATCCACGGTGATTTGAACGATGATTGATACCACTCGAAAATCAGCGGGATTTGTGAGGCCGGGCATCTTCGCCGCCTTCGTCTTTGAATAATCTTCCGGTTGCGCGAATGAAGACATCTTCGAGTGTGGGCTTTCCCACAGAGACTGAATCGACCAATCCGGGCAGGGCTTCGATCAATTGCGGGACAAATTCATGGCCGCGTTGGCGCTCGAGCCGCACCATGCCGTCCAGTGTCTCAAAGGGGACGTCGAATCGGTTTTTGATGATCTCGGCGACCTTCACCGGTTCTCGTGCCGACAAGGTGATCACATCTCCGCCGATGGCTTCCTTGAGTTTGGCCGGGGCGTCACAGACCGCGAGCCTGCCCCGATCGAAAATTGCCAGGCGGGAGCAACGATCGGCTTCGTTCATCAGGTGCGTCGTCAGCAGGATGGTCGCCCCTTCGGTTTGAATTTGTTCCAGCAGCCGCCATAGGTCGATCCGCGCCGCGGGGTCCAGCCCCGTGCTGGGCTCATCGAGGATCAATACCTGGGGTCGATGGAGCATCCCTTTGGCCAGTTCCACTCGCCGGCGCATGCCTCCGGAAAATCGTTCTACCCGCTCGTGCCGGCGATCCGACAGGCCGACTTTCTTCAGCAGCTCGTCCATGCGGCCTGCCAGTTCGCTCCCGCGAAGGCCGTACAAATGCCCATGATGCCGGAGATTTTCCTCGGCGGTCAGTTGCTTATCGAGGCTGGGGGATTGAAACACGACGCCGATGCGCCGACGGACTTCGTCGCGGCGCTGGATCAAATCCATTCCAAGTATTCGCACATTTCCCAATTGCGGCGGGATCAGCGTCGAGAGAATCCGGAAGAGCGTCGTCTTGCCGCTGCCGTTGGGGCCGAGAATGCCGAAGATCTCCCCGGCCCGGACATTCAGCGACAGGTCCACCAATGCCGCGCGCTCACCATAATGGTGGCTGAGGGTTTCGATCTCGACGACATTTTGCGGCGATGAGTTCACGCGCATTTCCATTTCACGGAGCCTGAAACTGAAAGATCACGTCGGTCGGCGACGATTCATTAACCGGAATTTTCTGCTCCTGCTGTGGCAGCGCCTCCTGCCATGCCGCCAAAGTCCAATTTCCCGGCGGAACATGCGAAATCGTGAAACTGCCGTCTTCGGCGCTCACCGCGAACCAGGGATGATCGAACACGCCGATCCACGCGCTCATCCACGGATGCACGTCGCATTTAACGTTGAAGGGAGCCTCGGCTTTTTCGAGAACGATGTCGCGCTGGCCGACTCCCGCGAAGCCGTAATTGGCGTCCCGATTGACCAGGCTCTGGAGATGGACATTATGCATCAATGCATCGCTGGATTTGAGCCGAAGTGTCTGCCCCCCCCGAATCGCCAGCACGTGTGGAACATAGACGCAATTGATCTGATCGAGAACGGCGGGGGGGTCGCCCGGTGCCTCGGGTGCGGCCGGCGGTGCATCTTTCAAGAAGACGATCACATTTTTAAGGCCGCCGCTGGCCCCCACGACGATCGATTCATCCTTCGCCTTGGGCGAGCCGGGGATGATTTTTTCCGCCGGCGGATTGCCCACGAGCAAGATGCGACCGTGAATTACGCCGTTGCCTGTTACCGGCGAACCGGACGATGGACTGCTTTGGTCGGCCGGTTCCTTCCCGCATCCGGCGAAAACAGCGCAAGCCAGGATCAATACATTGCCCAGTGAAAAGCGGATTGCGGACAGGCGAAACACCGCTCAAATCCGATCCAGCATCATGACGGTCAGCAGTACCGGCAGATAAATGATCGATGCAAAGAAGAGCTTTCGTGCGTCCAGGCGCGTCCGTCGAAACGCGCAGTTAATCGCGAAGATCAGGAACACCGTGTCTAAAAGCAGCGCTGCGGCCACATAAATCGAGCCGCTCAGGTGAATCATGGCCGGTGCCAGGCTCATCGGAAACAGCGCGACCGAATACAACATGATCTGTCGCCCTGTCGCGGCCAGGGAAGGATCGTTCACCGGCAGCATTTTGAACCCGCCCCTGCGATAGTCATCGCGATAGAGCGTCGCGATTGCCAGGAAATGCGGAATCTGCCAGACAAATAAAATCCCAAACATCGCCAGCGCCGCCGGAGCCAGCGATCCCGTCACCGCCGTCCATCCCATGACGGGCGGAATCGCTCCGGGAATCGCTCCGGCAATCGTGTTCAGTGTCGTCAGCCGCTTCAATGGCGTGTAAATCACCACGTAACTTGCCAGCGTCAGCACCCCCAGAAGTGCTGTCAGGCCGTTGACGAAAAACAACAGGTACAGAGTTCCGGCGATTCCGCATCCGATCCCCAGCGTCAGCGCCTCGCCGGGTGAAATGCGCCCCGTGGGCAGGGGACGATTGGCCGTCCGCGCCATCAGCGCATCGTATCGCCGTTCGACCAATTGGTTCAGGATCGCTGCGGCAGCCGCGCACAGGGCCGTTCCAATCAGCACATTGGGAATTCCCAGCCACTGCGATCGCAATTGCATCGCCGTGCAATAGCCGACCATCGTCGTGCCCAACACCAGCAGGTTCATGCGCGGCTTCATCAGTTCAAAAAAATCGCCCCATCGGGTTCGGCGTCCAAGGCGCGCGGCGGCATGCAATTCGGCGGGAAGCGTGCAAATGTCGGTAGCGGAACTCATGCGTCGGATCGATCCTATCCTAAGCGGTTGTGCCGCCGGAGCCAATGGATGCGCGCACCAACGGATGGGCAAAAATCTCCGAATTCGATGCGGCAAATCGCCGCAGCCGGTACGTTCGCACGAGGATCACCCAGGCGGTCACCAGCACCAGAGATCCGACAGCCACGTGTGCCGACGCGATGTCCGCGGGCTTGCGCCACAGGACGGTGAGAATTCCCAGCGTCAACTGAACGGCGAGCAGAATGACCAGGACCGCCGCCGGCCGCGCCAGGATGGCAATTTCTTCCGCCCGCCGCAGGATGAGCGCCGAGAGCCACAAGATCATGAAGGTGACCAGCACGGCACCCAGTCGATGAGAAAAGTGAATCCAAATCTGAAATTCGCTGACGCGGTTCAGCCCTAGATCGGTTCCATATCGATGAATCGCCGCGCTGCGGAAATTGACGTCCAGCTTGAGCGGTGGCATCCAGTTCCCGTAACTCGTGGGAAAATCCGGAATCGCCAATCCCGCGTCACTGTGCCGCATGACGGCTCCCAGGACCAGTTGAAGCAGAATAGCCGCCACCGTGTAAGCCGCGACTCGGCGAATCATTTTCAAAACGCCGCGATCCGATCCCGCATAGCCCGCCGGTGTTATCCAGAACCGCGAGGTCATCACACAGAGCGTCGCCGTAAAGCAGAAAAACAATTGCGCCACAATTCCATGGACGATTGCAAAATCGATATCGCTTTTAATGACACGATATCCGCCGATCGCTCCTTGCAGGCATACGGACAGGAACAAAGCGATCGCCGTCCAGCGAAATTGCTTCACATACCAAGCCACAACGAGCAGGATCGTCGTTAGAAATCCCACCATCGATGCAGCCAGCCGATGGGTATGTTCATAGAGAATTCCTCCCACCCATTTGTTGGGAGGGAACATGAACATGTTGTATCCCCAGGTGTTGGGCCAGTCCGGCACCGCCATCCCCGCATGATGGCTCGTCACCAAACCGCCCATAAATATCAGCGGAAACGTCGCGACAGCCGTGATCATCGCCATGCGGTGAAGCGCCGGACTATAACGTTGCTCATCCACCAGATCGCATCCAACCAAGGACAAATGACAAAGAACCAAAGGCCAATCAGCCACGTCCCATAACGTTTAATTTATCTAATTCCTCGAAACTGCATATTCGCGCGCCAATAGCCGATAGAAAACCTGCCGCCGTGTCCCCAGTCGCGTGGCCGGCGTGCGGATTACGATCGCGCGTGTCTATTACGATAGCGAGGGCCTTCCATGATGTACAAGAACGTTTCGATAGTGGCTTTGATTTTAGGTTTGGCGCTGACTGGATGCAGCAGCAGCAAGCCGTCCAATGTGACCGACGCCGAACGTCTCAATGATCCTCATATCAAGGACGCCAAGGCGCCGCCCATCAACGCGAATACCCGCTTTGCCGCGGGCCAGGTTGCCGAAGTCAACGGCAATATCGATGGCGCTATCGCGCAATATAAAGAAGCTCTTAAGGTCGATCCCAATCATGTCCAGACTCTTTATCACCTGGGCATGATCTACGCCGGACAGAATCGGTTCGACGACGCGATCGGCATCTGGCGTCAATACGTCAAGGCCACCAACGAGTCCGCCATCGCCTACAGCAACCTGGGCTATTGCTGTGACTTGGCCGGCCGCCAGGACGATGCCAAGGCTGCTTATGAGAGTGGTCTCAAGCAGGACCCGAATAATCGTCCCTGCCGCACGAATTACGGCCTTCTTCTGGCTCGCCAGGGACATGTTCCTGACGCCTTAAACATCTGGCGTCCGATCCTCTCCCCGGCCGAGACTCATTACAATCTGGCCAGCGTCTATGAGAACAACGGCGACAAGCGCCAGGCCCGCATCGAATATCAGAAAGCCCTGGAATTGGATCCGAAGTTTATCGATGCCAAATCCCGCTTGGCCCAGTTGGATCTGAACTAACGCTTGGGCGTAACGAGACAGCAAGAGTCACCCCGGGGCGGCCGATAAGGCCGCCCCGGTTCTTTTTTGTTCTTGGTTCCTGGTTCTTTGCAAAGAACAAAAAACAAAGAACCAAGAACAATGGGCTAATCTTTGCTAATATGCCTTCGCCTCAGCGGAACCGATCGATGCCCAACTCCGTACCCGTTCCAAAAAAAGTCGCCCTCTTCATCACCTGTCTGACTGACCAATTCTTTCCCCACGTCGGCGTTGCCGTCACCAAAATCCTTGAACGCCTGGGTTGTACTGTCGAATTTCCCCAATCCCAGACCTGTTGCGGCCAGCCTTTTTTCAACAATGGCTTGCATGCCGAAGCCCGTAATCTTGCCAAGCGCATGCTGGGCATCTTTGAGCCCTACGAGTTCATCGTAACGCCCAGCGGCTCCTGCTGTGCCATGGTACGGGAGCACTTTCCGCATTTATTTCAGGGCGATCCAGCCGAATCCCAGGCCCGCCGCTTCGCCTCGCGCACGTATGAATTCGTGGAATTTCTGGACAAAGTCCTGAGCGTCGATCTTTCCAAGCTCTCGGTGCCCGCCGAGCAAAGCGTGACGTATCATTACACCTGCCATCTCCGCGGCATCGGCGCCACGGATCAAAGCGTCCGCCTCCTCAAGCAGATCGGCAACGTCCAATTCACTCCCCTGGAAAAGACCGACCAATGCTGCGGATTCGGCGGCACCTTCGCCGTCAAATACCCCCAGATCAGCGGCTCAATGGTCGAGGACAAAGTCAATTGCATCGCCAAAACCGCGGCCCAAACCCTCATCTGCAACGACGCCGGCTGCACCATGAACATCGCCGGCATGTGCCACCGCAAAAACGTCCCTACCCAGGTCAAACACATCGCCGAAGTCATCGCCCAGGCGATGGGAATCGACTCCTCTGGCTTCTGATCTCTGGCATTTTCTCCCTCTCCTTCCGGGAGAGGGCAGGGGTGAGGGCTTCTCGCGAACGGATAGACCTTCTCATTTTAGCGAGGTAAAATTCATCACATGCATTGGCTGCGCAGCCCCAAATTCCTGGCGCATGCCTTAGCCTGCTACATCATTTATCTCGTCATTTTCGCGGTGTCTGCTCCTCGTTACGGCCACATGTACTGGACCTTATACGGTTTGGCTGCCCCCGTTTCGGTTCCGCTCTTCACGGCCGGTTTGCTTCTTGATTTTCCAATTCCTCACCAATGGCCTCAAGCTACCGCAAGCACTGTGGCTTATTTTATGTTGGTCGGAGTCTTTCTTCTTTGGCTTCCCAAATCCTTTGGATCCTCGCGCGAAATGTTTCCCAATCTCGAATTAGGCCGATCTGAGGATAAGCCGCTTTTGCTTATCGACCATAAATCATTTCTCACCTTGCGCCAGGCCATCTACTCCAGCATAATCATCGTTGTCGCTCTTCTTGCTGCTTTCTCCTGCGTCGCAGTCATAGAGTCTCATTTTCCCCAAGGGGACTGACTCCGAATTTGAATTCTCTCCGCGATTTTCTTCGGTCTTCGCGGTTTCCCAAAAATCTCTACAATACCCCCATGTCCCATTTGGCCGCCTTCGACTTCCAAGCCCAAAGCACCGCCGCCGTTGCCAATCGCTCGCTTCAGAAAGCCGTTCAGCATACGACGGTGATGAAGGACAAAGAACGACAGGTCGCGCTCTCGCTGTTGCCCGATTCCAACGCCCTCCGCGACCTCGGCGGCCGCATCAAGCAGCACACGCTCGACAACCTCGATTACTACCTCCAACAGCTCCAGCAGTCCGTCGAGCGCAACGGCGGCCATGTCCATTTCGCCTCCGATGCCGATCACGCCCGCCGGATCATCACCGAAATCGCTCAAAAAGCCGGCTGCCATAGCGTCATCAAAAGCAAGTCAATGGTCTCCGAGGAGATCGAACTGCTTCCGTATCTCGAACAAGCCGGCATGCAGGTCGTCGAAACCGATCTGGGCGAATTCATCGTGCAGATCAGCCACGACCGCCCCAGCCATCTGGTCGCTCCCATCATTCATCGCGACCGCGCCTCGATCGGCAAAGTCTTCAGCGAATATTTCAAAACCCCGTACACCGACGACCCGCCATCTCTCACGCGGCAGGCCCGCGCCCATCTGCGCGACCGCTTTCGCCGGGCCGATCTGGGAATGACCGGCGGCAATTTTCTGGTCGCTCAAACCGGCCAGGTCTGCGTCGTCGAAAATGAAGGCAACGCCCGCCAATCCGTCACGACTCCGCGCGTCCTGGTCAGCCTTGTCGGAATTGAAAAACTCGTCCCGCGCCTGTCGGACTTGGCTGTCATGCTCAAGCTCCTGGCCCGCAGTTCGACCGGCCAGCCGATGACGGTCTACACCAGCCTCTTCGGCGGCCCGCGCCGGCTCGGCGAAAAAGACGGCCCAGAGGAATTTCATCTCGTCCTGCTCGATAACGGCCGAACTGAGATCCTTGCCAGCGAAAAATACCGCGAAACGCTCCGCTGCATCCGCTGCGGCGCTTGCCTCAACGCCTGCCCCGTCTATCGTCAGATCGGCGGCCATGCCTATGGCAGCATCTACCCCGGCCCCATCGGCGCATTGATCACTCCGCTTTTCAAAGGTCTGGGCAAATTCAAGGACCTCCCCCAGGCCAGCAGCCTTTGCGGCGCCTTCACGGCCGCCTGTCCGGTTAAGATCGCAATCGCCAACCGTGTGATTTATATTCGGCGGGATTACCTTTCCCTTCCTACCAAAGGGCGCCTGGAACATATCGACCC
>CAZCKE010000025.1:16155-18967 GCA_964499005.1 uncultured Tepidisphaeraceae bacterium | reverse complement strand
AGGCGGTTTTCAAGGATGAATGGGAATGGGGCCACTACCCGTTGAGCTGCGCCGTAAGCTCCGATGCGGTGGCGCTACTGACCGACTGGCCGCAATATACCCCCCTGCCGTTTCGCAAAATCGCCGCGACCATGAACACCCCGATCATTTTTGACGGCCGCAACTGCCTGCACCGGGATGTGATGCGCGAGACCGGCTTCCAGTATTACCCCATGGGCCGGCCCGCCGTGGAAAACTCGCTGCGACTGAAGCATCGCGTATAATCACCGGCGGCTCGGGGCCGCATGGATCAACCGATCGAATACGCCACGCCGTATCAGCCGCCCAATGCGGATCAGGAGCACCTGCGCCTGCTGCGCATCTTTCACTTTGTCCTGGGCGGATTGTTTCTGCTTTTTGGCTGCTTTCCGATCATTCATGTTGCCATTGGTATGCTCATCGTGACGGGGAAGCTTCCCGCCGACAACGGGGGTCATATTCCGCCATCATCAATGGGATATCTCTTCGTCGTCCTGGGCATTTTCATAATCGCGCTTTTCTGGGTGATGGCGCTGTGCCTCTTCATGTCCGGTTGGTTTCTCGGCAAACGACAGCATTACATGTTCAGTTTTGTGGTCGCGGCATTGTCGTGTTTGCAGATCCCCCTGGGGACCGTCCTGGGCGTCTTCACGATCATGGTCCTATCACGCCCCTCGGTGAAGGCGATGTACGGACGTTGACTATCGCTTTATCGGTTGAGATTGCCTGAATCCCATAATGAGTTGTCCGCCCGCCGTCACCACCTTCAGCGCGATGATCGTGGTCATCAGGTACCACATCAACAGGAAAATCCCCGCCGCCGCGCGGCCGATGGGGATGTCGTTCTTCCCTACCGTTACGATCGCTTTCTCCAGGTTCATCGCTTTGGCGAACGGCTCCAGCGCGTTAGCTAAATCTCCCGGCTGGCGGATGATGTGAATCCCCGCCGAAACCACGCTCAGCGCATAATATGCCCCGGCAACGATCAGCAGAATCCCGATCAATTGCCCGAACAAGTGAAATCCGCGCGTGGCAACCGACGGCCCCGCGGCACGGTCTTCATAGGTGACGCCCGGTGTGTAAACGCCCTGCGACATGGCGGATTCTCCTCGCTCCCTAATAGGCGCCGCGCTATTGTTGCGGCTGCGGTTGCTGCTGTTTCACGACGCGAGTGACGATGGAAGTGTCCTTGTCGTACATGGCGTCGTTGCTCAAATTATCCTCGATGACTTTCCGCAGCGTATTGGACGAGTCGATGTTCTTGTCCTTGAAGAAATCCGAGTTCAAATTCCGCATCGTCAACTGCGAATGATCGTCGGACAGCGAAACACGCATGATCAGATAATTCTTCGACAGCGAGCCGTCCTCGGTCAGGAGGCGAAGGTTGGCAAAGGTCACGCCGCTGATCTGGCTCGCATAACCCGAGAAGCGCATGGCGTCGCCATCTTTGCTCGGCATTTCCACGTAATACTGTTTGCCATCGAAATTTCGGATCACGATCGCGCCGGCGTTATCCTTTTCGCCCGTCGTGTAATTTCCCACATACGCCGGGTCCATCGGGTCCGCTTTGCCCAGCGGATAGTCCGATTCGTAACACCCCGCGCAAAGCATCAGCCCCAGCACGAGCACTCCGCACACGATTTGCCCGATATTCCGATTGGACATGGCCTTCTCCCGTTAGCCCGACGCCCTAATTTACCCGCGTGTCATTGCGGTTTGAAGTCGCTAGAATCCCCTGCTTGTTTTGAAGACGATATGCCGACGATCAGCGTCTTTTTCGGCCTTGTGATTCGAATGTATTATGACGATCATGCGCCGCCTCATTTTCACGCACATTATGCCGAGTATGCGGCGGTATTTGAGATTGCCTCGCTGCGAGTCCGCGAAGGTTCTTTGCCCCGACGCGCCCTGGCCCTGGTGCTGGAATGGGCGGCACAACACCGCGAGGAATTGGTGGAGAATTGGACCTTGGCTCAAGCGCATCAGCCTTTGAACCCAATTCAGCCGTTGGAGTAAGCCATGCAAAAAATCATCTTCGTTCAAGCGCAACCGGATTGGAAACTGGAGGTCGCCTTTTCCGACGGAACTCGCGGTATGGTATCGCTTAAAGATCGTTTATTCGGTCCGATGTTTGAACCACTGAAGGACCCGGCTGTTTTCGCCCAAGCGCGAATCGATGAATTCGGCGCGATTTGCTGGCCTAATGGAGCCGACTTAGCGCCGGATGCACTATACGAAAAAATAAAGACAATGACTCGCGTCGCATGAGCTTTGAATATCCGCGTTCTTCATCGATCTCGACCTTCTTGAAAATATCTCCGCTTTCCGATTTTTAACTACCGATAGGATTTCAGAATGAACCTCGCCCAAACCGACCCTCAAATCGCCGAGTTGATCCGCCTGGAGCGGCAGCGACAGGAATCAACCCTCGAATTGATCGCTTCGGAGAACCACGTTTCCACTGCCGTTCTCGAAGCCGCCGGCAGCATCCTCACCAACAAATATGCCGAGGGTTATCCCGGCGCCCGCTACTATGGCGGGTGCGTCTATTACGACCAGATCGAAAATCTCGCCATCGACCGTGCCAAGCAGCTTTTTGGCTGCAAATTCGCCAACGTCCAACCTCACAGCGGAACCAACGCCAACCTTGCCGCCTTCATGTCGATGATGAAGCCCGGCGACCAATTCCTCTCGATCAACCTTGCCAGCGGCGGACATCTCACACATGGTATGAAGATCAATACCACAGAAATCTTTTAAACAAGGAGAGAAATATGTTGTTTCGTACAATGAT
>CAZCKE010000025.1:0-16145 GCA_964499005.1 uncultured Tepidisphaeraceae bacterium | reverse complement strand
TTAATGTCAATGAGGAAGCCCGGCAACCAAATCCTTCGCATCAAACTTGCCAGCGGCGGACATCCCACACATGGTATGAAGCTCAATACCTCGGCAATCTTTTACAAGCCGGCACATTACGAGCTTGACCCCAAAACCGAGACGATCGATTTCAATAGCGTCCGCGCCAAGGCGAAGGAATTAAGGCCCCGCGTGATCCTCTGCGGTTACAGCGCCTATCCGCGCACTATCGACTTTGCGAAATTCCGCGAGATCGCCGATGAAGTGGGGGCGCTGCTCATGGCTGACATTGCCCACATCGCCGGTCTCTGCGCCACCGGCACGCATCCCTCTCCTTTCCCGCACGCGCATGTCGTGACCACCACGACGCACAAAACGCTTCGAGGCCCACGGGGCGGATTGATCCTCACCAATGATGAAGAACTCTCCAAAGCCATCAATCGCAGCGTCTTTCCCGGTAGTCAGGGCGGCCCCCTCATGCACATTATCGCCGCCAAGGCGGTTTCCTTCGCCGAGGATCTCAAGCCGGAATTCAAAACGTACTGCACCCAGATCATCAAAAATGCCAAGGCTCTCGCGGAAGCCCTCAAGGCCAAAGGCTTTCGTCTCCAATCGGGCGGCACCGACAATCACCTGATGCTCGTCGACCTCCGCGCCAGAAATGAAGCCTACACCGGCGCCGACGCGGAAAAATCCCTCGAATCCGCCGGCGTTATCGCCAACAAAAACGCGATCCACAACGATCCCCGGCCGCCGAAAATTACCAGCGGCGTACGCCTGGGCACTCCAGCCCTCACCACGCGCGGTCTGAAAGAAAAAGATATGACGCCTGTCGCCGATTTCATCGACCGCGCCCTGGCCGCCAAGGATGATCCGGCAGCCCTGGAAAAAATCCGCGGCGAAGTCGCGGAATTTTGCAAGGCATTCCCGATGCCGCATTGAGGGCCCGTGTCACCGATTCGGAGGGTTTATGCGCCGCTCCCTGGCCCTGATCGCCGCCGTAATCTGCTGGCTCCCAAGGATGGGCCTTGCCGACACTGCTGTTTATGCGTGGGACGGCTCGACGCATCAGCCCGGCTTAAGCCCGATGGTTTGGGTCTACTGCGACACCCCAACCCCCGAGCAATCCGCGTCCAAAGTGGCGGACGCCTTTGCCCATCTCCAATCCCGGCAGCGGTCCATTCTTCTGGCCAATGTGTTTCGCCGCGGCCATCCTTTCGAAGCCGCGCATCTGAAAGACATCATCAGGAACGGTCCCGCCACCCAACCCGACGTTCAATACCTGCACGACCTCTTTCATCTTTTGCACGACCGGCAACTCGATCCCGCGCGGATCATTTTGGATTTTGAGGACGGCCTGGATGCCTGGGTGCTATCGGATGTCTATCACGGCAAACTCGACACGATTCTTACTCCAATTTACGGCGATCCCCTGTGCCTGTCGAAAATGCCTGATGATGTGAAATCATTTTCCGTTGCTGATTACACAGACTACCATCAGCCGCGCGGTCGCGAGGCGTACATCGCCTGGAATCAATGGCAGGGCCAAATGCGGGCCCACGCCCTGGCGGGCGGCATCCGCGAGACCCCCGCCGAAGCGTTCGCCAAGCCCATCCCCCTCACAAATTACGGGGACATTCCCCCCAGCTTCATGGTCTACGACCTCACCGGCTGCCCCATCCCCGCCGCTGCCGTCGGCCCTGAATCCTCCCCCGATCTTTACATCACCATCAGCCACAATCGCCTCAAAGAATGCCGCAAGGACCGCCGCTGGAATCATTTTCTTGACACCTTGAACATCGCCCGCTCGACGATCGCGCACGGCCTGGTTCCATGGGTCGGCACCCCGCGCTACAGCGGCGACCACGAGATGCGCCGCGGCATCCGCTGGCTCTGGGCCGAGCAGATCAGGCACCTCAACGCCATGGGCGTCAGTCAATTCCTCTATTTCAACCCTAAACGCCCCGAAGAATCCCTCGCCTTCGACCTTGAGGAAGATCAATTCGCCTCCCGCGCCTTTGCCTCGCTACCCATGCCCGACCCCGTCGCATCCCGGATCAAATATCACGAAATTCTTCTCGATTCTGATGAAGTTACCACTGGCTCAGTGACGACCACCTACGCCGATTTTCTCAAACATCTGGATGAACCCATTAGCAAATAGCACGATCTCGCCGGTCTTATTTGGTATAATTTCGTTCGAGGCTTCCGATGACGATCAAGTTTTCAAAAGCTCACGAACGCTATATTCGCGAAAAGCTTGCCAGCGGTCAGTATTCATCCGCGGATGAAGTCGTGGCTCACGCCATGACGGTTCTTCACAAGGTCGAACGGATGCTTCCCTCCGCGACGGATGATCTCCGCCGCGAGATCGACATTGGCTTGCGCGATATCGAACAAGGGCGGGTGAGCCGATGGGAGCCAGAATTGCTTAAGCGTGAAATTCGGACCAAGGCAAAAAAAGCATCCTGATGCGGCACGTTCTCAAGACCGCCAGTGCCGAAGCGGATATTCGTAGCATTGCTCTTTGGATTTCTCAGGACAGCGTATCGGCCGCGATTAAATGGATCGATGATCTGGATCGCGAGTTTTTGAAAATCGCGCAAACTCCCGGCATCGGAACTGATCGCCGCGATCTTCGCCCCCGACTTCGCAGCGTACCTTTCGGAAATTATCTGGTCTTCTTCAAATCCATACGTACCAACGTGATGATCTTGCGCGTAATTCATGGCGCGCGCGATTATTCTCGAATTCTACGGCAAGAGTGATCATTGGAGGGCTACCCCATGCGCTACGTCATGAAACAAAAACTCTGGGCCATCGGCGCCGACTTTACCATCAAGGATGAATCCGGCCGCGAATGTTTCTTCGTGGACGGCAAAGTCCTCACCCTGCGCGATACCCTTTCCTTTCAGGACATGCAGGGAAACGAAATCTGCTTCATCCAGCGCAAATTGCTTTCCTGGGGCCCGACTTATGAAATCTACCACGCCAGCCAACTCGTCGCCGTCGTTAAGGAATCCGTCTTCACGCTCCTGGGCCATCGCTTCTACGTTGACGTCGAAGGCCCCGACGACATCGAAGCCAAGGGCAATTTAACGAACCAGGAATACGCCTTCACCCGCGGCGGCCGCCAGCTCGCCCAGGTCTCCAAGGCTTGGTTCTCCTGGACCGACACCTATGGCGTCGACATCGCCAGCGGCCAGGACGACGCACTTATTCTTGCCGCCACCGTCGTCATCGAGCGCTGCTCGCAGGAACAAGGCCGGCGCAGTAATTGGTGAGAGGATCTGTTTGCCAGGAAAATCGCTTGTAAGAAGGCGCCATTAATTTGCCCCTGCCGACGGTTGCGTCCCCGCTTTGGTTCCGATCTCGCGGTGCATCGCCATTTTGAAAAACTCCCCGCTGCCGGTCAGGTCAAAGTTCCAATTCCTGAGCAACTGCGGCCCCCATTGCGGGTCAAAGCACCATGCCACCCAACTGATGCCTTTGCTTTCGAGGTAACGCGTGATGCGGTTGCCGTAGGCGTCGTCGGTCACGGTCTGCGAGCCTCGCAGGCCGAATCCAAACTCCGTGGCGATGACCGGATACGTCGAGGCAACAAACCCGAAGTCCTCCTCCCACTTGGGCTCCCAGGGCTGGGGCCGCTTGTTCGCATAGGGGTGCACCGTGTAGCCGATGTTGTCCGCGTTGATCGGCTGCTCGTGCACGGGCGTCAGGTCGTATGCCCAGTCAAACCCGCCGACCAGCACGATCGTGTTGGGGTCATACGCGCGGATCAGGCCGATCTCCTGCTCGCAAATCGTTTTCCAGTCCGCCCAGCTACAGGCGCCGAGCTGCCCTCGAAAAGTCGTCGGCTCATTGAACAGTTCATAAAACGCGATCGTGTTGTTCCCGTTGTAGTGCCGTGCGATCGTGCGCCAGAATCCGAATGTCTCCTTCTGCGTCGTGTCGTACATCGGGTCCTGAAACAGCTCTGTTTTTAAATTGCCGATCGTGTGCCAATCGATGATGACGTGCATGTCCAGATCGGTGCACCACTGCACGCCCTGATCGAGCAAGGGGAGATACTCATCCGCCCCGCGCTGTCGCCAGGCGATCGGATGCACCGGGATGCGCACCAGCGTCGTCCCCAGGTCCTTGATGTGCTGGAAATACTCCAGGTTCCAATGCCCTTGATGGTCGAGCTTGTCCGGGTCCGAAGTGGCAACTCCCCTGAACAGAATCGTCTTTCCGTCCGGATCGACAAAGTGATTGCCGACGGCTTTAATCTTCGGCAACTTTTTGGCATCGCGCAGCGGCCGCTGGCGCGGGAATCGATCGTTCCACCATGCGTGATAACTTGGTTGTGTTGAAGGTTCGGTCGTTTGCCCCTGCACCGCCGTCCACCACGACCCCGCCAAAATCGCCGCCAGAACCCACGCGCTGCGCCTCATTCCTTGCCTCGCCGTTAAGGGTTTACGATGAAAACGCCGCTCCGCCCGGCAGCACCGGCCCAAATCTGCCGGCCGCCGACCACCCGACCCGAGTCAAATGTTAGCAGAAAGGATAATCCCGCCCCAATTTGGCTGGAATGGGTGACATGATGCCGGGCACGAATGCATGATTTCAGGTGGCTCGTTGCGAGCCGGAGCCGGATTTCAGCAAATCCAATTCCTTTTTCTCAAGCGCCAATCCCGATGCTCGGAGATATTGCTCGCGCTGGTCGTCGAGAATCGACGGCAGGCCCAAAATACCCAAAACCGCAAACGACTGGTTGAGTACGTAGGCGAGATTGACTTCGCGGCAGGTGAGCCCGCGTTGCGCGGCGAACGTGCGAACGCGCTCCGTCAAGGCGGAATTCGCCGGGTGTTGCCAGCGGCTTACCCAGTTTGGACGGAAACGAGCCATCGAGTCCTCGTCGCCGTACAGGCATTGGCCGAGATTCACGTCTCCGACGTGCGCGAAGACGGTCAGGCCGCCGCGCTCAACGAGCTTTTCGAGCTCCCCATCAAAGGGAGGATATTCCGGCCACATCGGTTCACTTGCGCGAGCCAGGGCCAGTTCAGTGGTGAACACCGCTGCCGGCGGAGGAATATTCTGACGGTGCGCGAATGCAATTGCCTGCTCGATGCGCCGGGGCGTCCAATTGCTCAGTCCATAAGCGCCGATCCTGCCTTTCTGAATCTCCCGCGTCAACGCATCGAACACCGGCTCAAATGACGAAGCGGGATTATCGCCCAGGCAGACCAAATCCAAGTGATCGATTCCCATCAGGCTCAAGTCTTTGGTGACGTCCTCGGCGACGGCGTGGGAAGTGAAACGATCGATTGGACGCGAATGAATTGCGTCCCAGTCGTCGTGACAGATTTGGGTGCACAGAAAAAACTCGTTTCGCAAACCGCGATCGCGCAGCCATCGGGCCGTTGCCTCCCGGCTGTGTGTTTCACCACCCTCGCCGTGCAGATAAATGCAATTGCCGCCCGATTCGCGGTAGGCGTCCAGACCGGTTTCGTGAGTGTTCGGCCCCGACGATGAAGGGTTTGCCACAAGACGGCTTAAATGTCGATTGAGAGAAGAAACATAGACGTGCGCGAATCCACCCACCGTTTACCTCGAAAATCCCGCTCCAAATTGTACCATACCTCTCCTCATGGCCAAAAACATCAAACCCCGTTCCGAGGACTACGCTCAACTCCGCTCTCTGATACAATAAGGCCATTATGTTTGACCGAATCATTTCCGATCCCAAGGTCCTATCCGGCAAGCCCACCATCCGTGGAACACGTCTGAGCGTCGAATTCATCTTGGAGTTGATCGCCAGCGGAGGTTCCCGCGACGATATTGTCAAAGCCTATCCGCAATTAACATCTGAGGATATCGAGCAGGCGGCGCTCTATGCCGCCCATGCGATGAAAAATGAAGTCTTGCTCACGGCCGAGATGTCCAAATGAAGCTTTCCGCGCTGCCGCTTTTGTGTGACGAAAGCATCGCGGCCGAGGTGGTTGAGCGTTTACGGACTGAGGGTTTCGACGCCGTGGTTCCTGACGCTAACGCCTGCGCGGGAGGCGATCCGGCAATTTTAGCGGCAGCCCATCGCGATCATCGCGTTATCCTCACTCACGATGCTGATTTTGGGACTCTTGCCATTCATGGCGGCCATCCCGTGTACGGTATCATTTATGTTCGTCCTGGCCACATCAACGCCAAAATTGTAATTCGTGCAATTCGCACTCTATTCTCACAAAATCCCGACGTTGAACCGCCATTTATTCTGGTCGTCGATTTTGACGCTCTTCACGAAACCGTTCGAATACGCTATCGATCTCTATAACCATGGCCAAAAACATCAAACCTCGCTCGCAGGACTACGCCCAGTGGTATCTCGACGTCATCAAAGCCGCGCAGCTTGCCGACTACAGCCCCGTCAAGGGCTGCATGGTTATTCGCCCCGAAGGGTATGCCGTCTGGGAGGCGATCCAGCGCGATCTTGACCGCCGCTTCAAGGAAACCGGCCACGTCAACGCCTATTTTCCCCTGCTGATTCCCCAAAACTTCATCACCAAGGAAGCCGAGCACGTCGAGGGCTTCGCCATGGAATGCGCCATCGTCACTCATTCCAGACTCGAAAAAGGTGAGAAGGGCCTCGTGCCTGGGGGCAAGCTCGAAGAGCCGCTGATCATCCGGCCTACCAGCGAAACCGTTATCGGCTACATGTACTCCCAGTGGATTCAGAGCTATCGCGATCTGCCGGTTCTGATCAACCAGTGGTGCAACGTCATGCGCTGGGAAATGCGCACTCGCCTTTTTCTCCGCACTGCCGAATTCCTCTGGCAGGAAGGACACACCGTCCACGAAACCGAAGCCGAAGCCCGCGCTGAAACGCTTCGCATGCTCGATGTCTACCATGCGTTCGCGGAAGAGGTCCTCGCCATCCCCGCCATTCGCGGTCAGAAAACCGATGCCGAAAAATTCCCCGGCGCTGAAACCACCTACACCATCGAAGGCCTCATGCAGGACGGCAAAGCCCTCCAATCCGGCACCAGCCACTATTTCGGCCAGAAATTCGCCAAAGCCTTCGACATCAAATTCCTGGGCCGCGATCAGAAAACCAGCTTCGCCTTTACGACCAGTTGGGGCGTCAGTACCCGCCTGATCGGCGCCATGATCATGGCCCACAGCGACGACGAGGGGCTGGTCCTCCCGCCGCGCGTGGCTCCGGTTGCCGTCGCGATCGTCCCGATCTTCAAAACCGATGACGAGCGTAAAGCCGTCGCTGAATTTGTCGACAAAGTCGTCGCCGCTCTCGCCGGCCCCGACGAGCTGGTCTCAGCGGCCAATCGCCTGGCTTCCGACGGCATCCGCAACTATTTCTTCGACCGCCTCACCGCACAGAAAATCGTCGTCGATTGGCGCGATACGCGGCCCGGCGACAAGCAATACCACTGGGAGCAGCGGGGCGTTCCCTTCCGTATCGAGATCGGCCCCCGCGACGTTGCCGCCGGCGCCATGATCCTCAAACGCCGACTCGATCGCGAGAAGGAGACCATCTCACTTGCCCAGCTATCTCCTTCATGGCTCCGCCAGCGCCTCGATCAGGTTCACGCCACGATGCTCGAAAAGGCCCGAACCTTCCGCGATGCCAACACGCGTGATGCTCAGACCTACGATCAGATGAAATCCATCCTGGCCGAGCAGGGCGGTTTTGTCCGCGCCTTCTTTAAGCCCGATCGCGCGAATGAGGCCAAAATCAAGGAAGAAACCAAGGCTACCGTCCGCTGCATCCCCCTCGAAGGCCAGGGCGCCCGCGGCAAATGCATTTTCACGGGCGAGGAAATCGATACCCAGGTTTTATTTGCGCAGGCATATTGATCGTTCATTGATATAGTGAGTTCATGTCGGCCCTCGAACCGACCTCATGCTTTTATCCGGCGATTCCGCCTCCGATATCGGTAAGGCTGTATTCCTCGCCCCCGCATCCATGCCCTTATTTATCCGGCCGCACCGCAACTCTGCGTGCATTTCATGCAAGTGATCTAGATGGTGAGATTTATCACGGATTTATGAATGCCTCGTTTCGCCGAAGCGGACGCATTATTTATCAACCGGTCTGCTCAGGCTGCCGCGAATGTGTCCCGATCCGCATTCCCGTCGAGCGTTTTACCCCGACTCGTTCGCAGCGTCGCTGTTGGCAGCGTAACGCAGACCTTGCTGTCCACGTCGGCTCTCCTTGCCCCACGGAGGAAAAATTTGATCTCTACCAGCGTTATCAGTCAACACGGCACGAAAAATCTTCAGTCGATCCCTGGCAAGCTTTTGTCAATTTCTTGTACGACTCGCCCGTTCGCACGATCGAATTTGTATACCGCGATGCAACCGGAAGACTCGTCGCAGTGGGCATTTGCGACATTTGTAGCCTGTCTCTCAGCAGCGTCTATTTCTATTTTGACCCTCATCAACCCCGGCGCAGCCTGGGCACCTACGGAGTTCTTCATGAAATCGACTTTGCATTGAACCGTAAAATTGCCGATTACTATCTTGGATATGCAATCTACGGTTGTGACAAGATGAAGTACAAAGCCGGATTCGGCCCATACGAACTGTTACGCCCCGACGGCCGATGGTACGCCCCAGGGTCCGATAACTGGACAACCTTGGATTGCGTATCGTAATCTAGTAAAGCGGACGGGGGTTTCGGTGGGCCCTGGCCGGGGACCGAGATGTTTTGAATAATGAGAAACCACCCATGAGCGCGATTCCAGCCATGTCAGCGCAGCCTGAAATCAAGAGGCCGCGAATACTCGTGATCGAAGATCACACTCCCACCCGTCTTGCCATGAGCAAGCTCATCCGTCAGGCCGGCGCCGAAGTCGTCACCGCCCGCGACGGTGAAGAGGGGCTGAATTATCTCCTGACTCAGCGCTTCGACGTGCTTCTTACAGACCTGCGCATGCCCGTCATGGATGGCTTCGAGCTCCTCCAGCACTGCAATAAATTGCCCCCCAGCCATCGTCCCGGCCGGATCATCGCCATCAGCGGCGAATACGAAGCGGGCGTCCTGCACGGCCAGCCCGTTCAATTCCTCGCCAAGCCGTTCAACCTCAATGTCCTTCTCGATATGATCGGCGGAAAGCCGAATTGATGGTTGTTCTTGGTTATTTGTTTTTGTCACTGAGCGATTGCCAAGACAACGCGGTTTTCAAAAACCAAGAACAAGGAATCCAGAACGTATTTTAGGCCGCTCCCACGGTCACAAACCCCTCTACGCTCTTCAAATCCTTGATGCTCTGTGGCGTCGTCTTCACTACCGCGGATGCTCCCTTGTCCAGCGATGGATGCAATTTATTTGGCCGCTTGGTCCAGATCTGACCCCCGCGCCGCTTGGGCAGCTCCTTGAAGTTCCGGCTGCGCTTATCGAGCGGTTTGGTGATCGCCTTGTCCTTGATGAACAGCCGCTCGATCGTCTTTCTCGCCGCCGCGCGCGTAATCGCCTTGCTGATTGTGATTCGAATCGTCTGCCCGGGTTTCAATTCGCTCGCCATACCGTCTCCGTGAAAGGGCGGGAACTATAGCAAACCCCGGCATGGGCTTCCAGCCCAAGCGTATAAACCCCCGAATTTACCTGAAAATCCCCTCATTTGAACCCGTCAATACTGGAGTTTGACCCGTTTGTCCGACAATCCTTTGGTAGAATACCCATGATGACCTCGGAAACGCCTGTTCTCCCCGATGTCCGCCAGTTAGTCGATCAGCTCCTCAACGATGCCCTGCAACGCCGCGCTTCCGATATCCACGTCGAGCCTGATGCCATGGGCTGCGATCTTCGTTTCCGCATCGACGGCCTACTTGAATCTCATCGCCGCCTCGACTGCGCGATGGGTAGGGCGGTCGTCGGCCGCTTGATGGTCATGGCCCGACTCCTGACCTATCGTCTCGACGTCCCGCAGGAAGGCCGCATTTCTCTTCCTCGCACGGGCGACACCGCTCTCATCGAATTGCGTCTCGCCATCATGCCGACCATTCACGGCCCCCGTGCCGCTCTTCGCTTGCCTGCCGATCACATTCAACCCGCCGTTCTCGATGACTTGGGCCTCCCACTCATGGCGCTCGACGGCCTCAAACGTTTCGCCTCGGCCGACAGCGGCATGCTCATCCTCACCGGTCCCGCCGGCTCGGGAAAAACCACCACCATTTACGCGCTGCTCCGCCATATTCTTCAATCCCACGGCGGCGTCAGCATCGTCGCGCTCGAAGATCCCGTCGAGCGCGATCTCCCCGGCGTCACGCAAATCGAAGTCTCCCCTTTCGGCCAGCTCACTTACGAGCGCGCCCTCCGCAGCATTCTCCGTCAAGACCCACAGGTCCTCATGCTCGGCGAAATTCGCGACGCCGCCACCGCTTCGCTGGCCGTTCAGGCCGCCCTCAGCGGGCACCGCCTCATTACCACCCTGCACGCGGCCACGCCCGGCGGTGCCATTGCCCGCCTTCTGGAAATGGGAATCGAGCCGTACCAGATCTCCAGCAGCCTCCACGCCATCGTTTCCCAGCGCCTTGCCCGTCGAAAATCTCCCGATGGCCAATACCACGGCCGCGTCCCCCTCGCCGAATGGGTTGTCATTGACGCCCCCCTGCGAAAAGCCATTTTGCGACAGACCGACGCCGAAAATCTCCAGCAAATTTATCGCGATCAACCCGGCTATCAGACATTGGCCCAAATCGGCCAAGCCCTGATCCAGCAAGGAGTAACAGATGCCTCGGAATTGATCCGATTGATCGGAGCCTCATGAGGGCCAGCGCCCCTGAAAGACCATTCCAGCGGCTCCGTCAATACAATGAGTCAGGCATGCCAACTCAGGCCGCCACAACTTCCCCCCAGACCCGCGACGGAAAAGCGGTCGATACCTTTCACGATCCCGATCTTGAGTTGCTCCGCCGCTTCGGCAACACCGGTGATGCCGCCGCCTTCGCCCAGATCGTTCAGCGATATGTTTCAGTCGTCTACGCCACTAGCCTCCGCATCGTCGGGGATAGCGCCCGTGCCGAGGATGTTTCACAGGAAACATTTTTCCGCCTGATGCGCCGCCCCCACGAAATTCATTACAACCTGGGCGCCTGGCTCCATCGCACCGCCACTCACTTGGCCCTCGATGCCATTCGCAGCGACGGCGCTCGCCGCCAGCGCGAGATCAACTATTCCCGTGATTGCCTCCAGCACGAAGCCTCCTCCTGGTCCGAACTCTCCCCTTGCGTCGATCAGGCGATCTCCGAGCTTCCCGAAGAATTGCGAGCTCTGCTCGTCCGCCATTATCTGATGGGCAAGACCCAGGCTCAGATCGCCGCCGAGATGCACCAGTCTCCCGCGACGATTTCGCGCCGAATGCAGCAGGGACTTGAAGAGATGCGGCGGCGGCTCCGGCTCAAGGGGGTGTACGCCCTCCCGGCGGCACTGGCGGGGCTGCTGTGTCACGTCGCGGCCCGCCAAGCCCCGGCCACTCTCGTCCACGAACTCGGGAAGATGACCCTCTTCACCGGCGCCGTCTCCTCCGCCAAAGTCGCCTCCATCCGCGCCGCCGGCGCTCGCGTCTTCCGACTCACGCCTTCCGACCGCATCCTGGCCAAGGTGCTCAATCCCAATATGGTCATGGCATTCGTCGGAATGATTGGCGCCGCTCTGGTGCTTCAATTCCTCACCGGCGCCTGGTCGATCCATTGGAACCGCTCGGTGCGCCCCATTGAGGCGCAGCCGCGCATCGATCGCAATCAGCCCACCCTCGTCGCCATGGAAGGATTGGACGGTTCCCGAGCCTGGAAAATCACTGAAGGACTCTCCCCGCAGGAGCGGTAGGGCACTCCTTTCGCTCTCGCACGCCCAAACCTCTCGCCCGCGAGGAAAATTCGGCATGACCCCATCACAGCCCCAAAGCCCTTTCGCCTATCGCGCCCGAACTGCTGACGGCCAATCTCTCTCGGGCACCATCGACGCCGCCGGCATCGATGAAGCGCATCATCGATTGCAATCTCTTCAATTACAGGTGGACGATCTTCAGCCCGTTTCCCGCTCTCCACGGCCGCGCGTCGTAAGCGGCGAGGATTTTCTCGCGTTCAATCAACAGCTCGCCGGCCTCACCGCCGCAGGTCTTCCCCTCGAGCAGGGCCTCCGTTTCATCGCCCAGGACATGCGCGGCGGAACACTCAAACGCGCCATCGAGCTGGTCCTCGCCGAGGTCGAATCGGGTCGCCCCCTGTCACAGGCCATCGACGCTCATCGCGATCAATTCCCCGCCCTCTATGCCCGTCTGGTTGATGCCGGTATCCGCTCGGGCAATCTGCCTGGAATTCTGATGGACATGAATCGCCATCTCTCGCTGGTCCGCAGCCTTCACACCGTCATCTGGCAAACCGTGACCTATCCCGTGATCGTCCTGATCACATTCCTGGCCGTCTTCGGATTTATCCTCATCCGCATCGTCCCTTCGTTCGCCGCCACGTTTCACAGCTTCCGGTCCCAACTTCCCCTGATTACCCAACTGGTCGTCGCTCTCTCTGAAATTATCTCCCAGCCCCTGGTCTGGCAGATCGGTCTGCTTGCCGTTGTCGCGTTGATCCTCTTCTCCCAGATATTGCGGCTTCGCGCCCGCCGTCATGGCGCGCCGGGCCTGCTCCTTTCCGTCCCGCTGATCGGTCCGGTTCTTCGCCGAAGCCTCGTCGCCCGCTGGTGCGATGCCGTCGGGATCGGCGTCGCTTCCGGCATGGATCTTCCCGCCTCCATCGAACTCGCCGATAACGCCATCGCTTCGCCCACGCTTGCCGCCGACGGTCAGGCCGTCATTCAGACGCTTGCCTCCGGCCAAACGCTTGCCTCCGCGCCTCCGGGCCGAATTCTTCCCCCCATGGTCGTCTCCGCCATGGAATTGGCCTCCCATCGATCCGATCTGCCTCAGACTCTCCAAACCCTCTCGCGAATGTACCGCCAGCAGGCCGAGATGCGCCTCTCCTCCATCCAGGTCATCGCCGCTCCGATCCTGCTCATCCTCATGGGCGCTGCCGTCGGATTGCTCATGTTGGCTTTGCTTGCTCCGATCATTGGGCTTGTCTCCACCATCTCGTAATGACGACCGATTCGTCCAATCTCCGCTCCGGTTCCTCCGCTAAGTTGGCCGCCGCCCTTCGCATCGGCGTCATACTGATCGGCCTCTTTCCGCTGGTCCTAGCCGCTCTGATCGGCGCTTTTTCAATCGACCCCGGCGTTGCGGTCGTTCCGCTCTTGGGTTTCTGCATTTATTTGATAATCGTGACGTATTGTGCCCGCGTGCTTCGTCGCCGCCGCGCCGCCGCCATCCTCCACTACCTGCGCGACGCCGCTCGAATGAACCTCCCCCTCTCCCAATGGCTTGGAGCCGCCATCCAAACCGAAAACTTCGCCCTCCGCGACCGTCTTGTCGCTCTGCGCGACAGCCTTGAGGGCGGCTCGGGGCTCAGTGACGCCCTGGATCAGCATGTTCCCGAAGTCCCTGCCCGCGTTGTCCGCGCTCTCGCCGCCGCCGAAAATATCGGACGCCTTCCCAGCGAACTCTCCCGTCTGGCCCGCCGGCCTGTCGATGGCCTCTTCGACAATCCGATTCTGGTCGTATATCGCATTTATCCCCTGGCGCTCATCGCCGTCGCGATGTTTCCTGTTATTTTCGTCTTCTCCAAATATCTCGGGATCATGAAAGATTTCCACGTGCAATCCCCCTGGGCATTGCAATGGGTCATCGCAATCGCCTACAGCCTGCCGGTCCAGATTTCCGTCGCGCTGGTCATCGGCCTTTTTGTTTTGTCCACTCTCTTCTCCACCGCTCGGCTCTTCGCCGGCCGGCGTGTTTCAATGCCCTTTTTCGCGGCCCTGGCCGATAGTTTGATCTGGCCCCTCCCCATTGCCGGCAGCCTGGCCCGCGATCGCGGCCTCGCCGAGTTATGTGCCTTCCTCGCCGACGCCATCGAAGCCGGTCGCCCGCTCAATGAATCGCTCCTGCAAGCCGCCGGCGCCCAGCCCAATACGGTCCTCGCCCGCCGCATTCGCGCCTGGGCCCGTGCCGTTTCCTCCGGACGAACTATTGCGGACACCGCCCGATCCGCGCGCATGCCCTCCATTCTGGTCTCCATGCTCGCGACCTCTGCCAATTCCGAGAACCTCGTGCAGACGCTTCAATTTCTCTCCCGCCATTTTGATTTGCGCGTTGCGCGCACACGCGCGATACTCCAATCCGTCGCCGTCCCCGTTTCCGTCTTCATCATGGGCGCCGCCGTCGCGCTGCTGGCATTGAGCCTCTTTCAACCGTTGGTGGCCTTGATCGACGCCACCATGAAAAAACCGTTCGGAGGGTTTTAATATGCGCCGCCGCAACGGCTGGGTCTTCATCGACGCCGTAACCGCCATGATCCTGCTCGCCATCGCGGCGACGCTTCTCGTCGTCGCCGTCAATCGTCAGCGCCGCGGTCTGGACCGCCTTGACCAGACCCGCTCCGCCTTCCGCGTTGCCGAGTCCGCCATGTCCGCCCTCCAAAGCGGCCGATCTCCTTCCCCCGATTTTCCCGTGCATGTAACCCTCCTCTCCACCGCCTCCCCCTCTCCCGACATGCACTGGATCGATCTGACCGCCCAAGTCGATGGCCGTTCCGCCCATCTCATCGGGCTGGTCCCCACGACGGCCCCCAACCCAGGAGCCAATCCATGACCACCCGCCGCCGCGCATTCACGCTTACCGAGATCCTGATGACCCTGTCTCTTCTGGTTGTCGTCGGCCTCGTCCTCGACCAGGTCTTTCACGCCACCGTCACCGCCTGGACCGACACCGATCAGACCACCAGGCAATACGCCTCCGTCGATTCCGTGATCTCCGCTCTCCGGACCGATACTTGGCATGCCTCCCAAATCACCGTCTCCGACTCCAAACACGCATCCCTCTCGCTCCCAGATAATTCCAAAATCACCTGGATTTTCTCCCCCGACGGCGATGCCACGCGCACAGATTCCTCCGGTCATCGAACTCACTGGCCCTCAATCACCTCCGCCTGGAATTTTTCCGCCGATCCCGCGACCCTGACCGTCACCAGCAACGCTTCATCTGAAAAACAGCAAATCCGCCTGATCAGTCAAGTTCTGCTCGCTGCAAGGAGCCGTCCATGATCCGCCACTCTGCTCGCTGCCGCGGCTTTGCCATGGTCGCCGCCATCATTGTCTTCGGCATGGTTGCCGTGACGATCGTCTCGCTCTCTGCCGCCTTTTCTGTCCAAGCCGGCCGAGCTTACTCCCAATCCCAGGACGCCCAACTCCGCGAGCTTCTCCTCGCCGGCGCCCAAGCCGCCCGCGCTCGCCTCGATTCTCAATCCGCTTTCCCAGTCACGATCCCCTTGCCTTCATCCCTCTCTGATCAAGGCGCAACCCTCCTCCTGACCCGGCAATCCCCCCAATCCCCCGACGCGGCCGTGATCGATATCCAGGCCTCTCTCCCCCATCACGCCCTCGCCCAGCGCCTCCAGTTCTCCCACGCCTCGGGCACCTGGCAGCTAATCGACGCCCAATTGAATCCCTAGAATGCATTTTCCCTCAATCCGGCAGGGCGGACTCCGCTGATCCTGTTCCCGCCTTCCCATCGCAGAACATTCCCCACGTCTCTTTTATCTTTGAGCCCGAATATTAGAATACAAACCCCCCGGAGGTTTCATTTATTATGGACTGTTCAATTATCACGGACGATTCACTCATCATGGATTTTCGAATTCGGCTCCAGTTGGCCGAAGCGTTTGGCCCCGTCAATCGCTGGTTTTGTTCCCAAGCCTACGGCTGCCGGATCGACGATCGGGAATTGCTCCTGGTCTATTACATCAAAAGCGGCGGGGCGGCTGATTTCGCCAAACGCTACGATCAAGCCATGGGGCCTCTGAATCGCTGGTATTGTTCCGAGTTCTACCGCCGCGACATCCGCGATCCCCGAATTCTTTGGGAATACTACGTGACCTGCGCCCCGGCCTTGGCCACCCGAAAAGAACATCGCCACGCGCCCGACCACTCTTTGGTTGAGTTGAGCATCGCCTGCTAAACAGACGTCCGCTAATCACCAACGTCCTTGTTCGTTGGGCGACTACCACATTTCATGATAAGCATCATCACGCACCGACCGGCT
>CAZCKE010000024.1:0-19101 GCA_964499005.1 uncultured Tepidisphaeraceae bacterium | reverse complement strand
CCCACTTCATGCCCTAGGAGCAATGTCACGGGCGCGCCGCGAAATTCATCCGCCAAAACAAGAATAGGCCGGGCACTCGCATCCGGTGAGAGATGCCACATGCGCGCTGGATTGCCGGCCTTTATCAGTTCAGCCAGACCAACCACCGGATCGATCCGCATCACCCCCCGGCGCCGCGACTGCTTTGCCGATTCCGCTGCCAGCCGTCTCCATCGTTCAAATTTGCTTTTGCCTCCAGGGATGACAACGCTCCGCCGGGCCGCCAGAGGAATAAACGCTTCGATGCCCAGCTCGCTGAGTTTTTCGATCATCCAATCGGCCCGATTGCCTTTGGGCAGCCCCGCCGAGATCGTTAAGCCGGCGGAGCCGCCGGAATTCTCGTGGACTTGGTCAATCCGAACGACCACGCGACCCGTCGTGACTACGGTTAAAACCCCTTCCGCCGCCGCCCCGCCGTCGTCAAACGCCTCGATGGTCGTCCCCTCCTCCAGTCGCAGCACATCGCGCAAATGATGCGCCTCGGCATTGGGCAGTTCGATTTCTCCCACTGACAAGACCGGCACGTGAATCCTCCGCATGCATGGATTATGGGACGCAGCTCCTTTGGCAGCAAGATTCGATTGCGACCATGCATGCGGCAGGTTATGATCCTTGCGGACCTGTCCGAAGTAAGCGCATGGATGCGCGGCAGAGCCCTGATGGCTTTGCTCCCATGGAAGGAATCCTCATGGCACAGGCCGAAGTTTTAGACGATCCCGCCCCCCTGGCGAGTGATTCCCCGTCGAACGATTCCATTGCCAACACGGACGAGATGCTGGCCCAGATGGCCGGTAGTGAAATCGACCGCATGATGGCAGATGCCGAGGAGGCTGGCGGCTCAGACCATGCTGACCTTGTAAAGGCAACTCCGCCCTCCGAACCCCCAGTCGTCACTGAAGCCGAAAAAAAAGCCGCCGCGCCCGCGAAAGAAATCGCCGCCCCCGCGCTGCCCGATCATCCTCCTGCCGTCAGCGATGAGGAATCACTCAGCGCCGAGTTGGATGATCTGTTTAAAGAACTGACCGATGATACGGAGCCCAAGGCCAAGAAACCCGCCGCGCTGCGATCTCCGCCAGCTAAAGCGCCCGCTCCACAAAAGCAACAGCCCATCCCGAAACAGCAAACCCAAGCTGCCCCCGCAGCCGCGACCGCGAGCAACGAACCGATCGCTCAAGGCGAAGAACGTGCGGCTCTATTGGAGGCTGCCGGATTCGAGCAGCCTCAAGCTGCTGATACTCCCAAAAGCCAGCCGCAAGCCAAAACCGATTCTCCCGATCCGATTCACGAAGCGCCGCCCGAGGAGGCCGAAAAATCCGCGGTGCTCGAGGCGGCGGGATTTGAAAAGACCCCACCATCTCCCGCGCCCGCACCGGCCGTGGGACCCCCAGCGGCTCCAGCTACTCCTCAAGCCGCGGAAAAATCAAATGAGCCGGCAGCGGCAGTTCCCGCTCAGCCGGCTCCAGCCGCACCAGCGTCTGTTGCACCAGCGGCAGTGGCATCTGCCGCCAAAGCACCACCTGCGGCAGCGCCCGCCTCGCCCAAAGCAGCCGTCCCCTCCCAATCGCCCGATTCCATTCCGGCTTACTTGAAACCCCTGGTCTGGATCAATGCTCCATTTGAATCCTGCTCCCCCGCTCTTCGCCATACACTGGGCCGTGCCGGCATTGTCACGTTCATCAACGCCATGGCAGTGTTGGCCTATGTGCTCATCGCGCACAAACATTAATTTCCCATGAATCGACCGCGCGTTGCGCTTTGGCGCGCTGACCTTGGATCGTCTGTTTATCATTCACCAATCAAAAATCATCGCTTTTCAAATGACTCGGCGGTTTCCGCTGGCTAGTATCCCAAGCCGCAAATTTCGCGGAAGGAGATATACCCCATGAGCAATGCGATGGAAGTCGGCAAAAAACTGGTGGAATTGTGCCGCCAAGGCAAGGCAATGGAAGCGATCAGCACGCTTTACGATCCGAAGATCGTGAGCATTGAGGCAATGGCCATGCCGCCAATGCCCGCCCGCATGGAAGGCCTGTCCGCCGTAAAGAAGAAGTCTGAAGGCTGGGAAGCCAATCACGAAGTTCACCGCGCTTCCGCCAATGGCCCCTGGCCTCACGGCGACCGTTTCATCGTTCACTTCAACTTTGAAGTCACCGCTAAGTCAGGGTCCATGGCCGGAAAACGGATGACCCTCGACGAAGCCGCTCTATACACCGTTAAGAATGGGAAAATCGTGCAAGAAGAATTCTTCTATCACATGGGCTGATCAAGAATCGCTTTCGCCACAAGCACGTATAGCTTATATTACATTTGAGTCTGGAGGACTTTACCGGCTCAAACTGATATGTGTCGTGCCTGGATGATTTTGTCCGCGATAGGCGTTGGCCTGCTCATGCGTCCCATGCGCTCGCAGGCAGTGGTCATCGGCTCGAATCCAGCCGACTCCAATACCAATGCAATGAACGGTGTTGCCCCCGAGGGTTTCCCCGGCTGGAACAATGTCGGCGCCGTCAATGGGGCCTCAGGAATTTACCTGGGCAACGGGTGGGTGCTGACTGCGGATCATGTGAATGCCGGTCCAATCACATTCGGCGCGCAGACATTCAACCCCAACGGCAACACGGTGCGCCTGGACAATCCATCCGATCATTCGCCAACCGATATCGTTTTGTTCCAGCTCACGACTCTGCCTAATTTGCCGAATCTATCGCTGGCAACAACCTCGCCGATCATTGGAACGCCATATCTCAACATCGGCTTTGGATTGAATCGCAACACGGCTCTTCAATCTTACGATTCAAACTTCGCGGTCATCACTACCGGCACTCCGACCTATCAGGGGTACGGTTTTGGCTCCGCCAACGTCAAAAGCTGGGGCACCAACGCTATAGTGAATCTCGGCACAATCGGCCAGCCGGACAATTTGGAAGTCATCAACGTTGGCTTTGGAAATTTGACTGTTTTCGGTGGAACATTTTCTCAAGATACTGATCAAATCGTTTCCGGCGATTCCGGCGGCGCGGTCTTCAACGCAAACACCGGTCAACTGATCGGGATGAACGATGCCATCGATCTCTATGACGGCCAGCCCTTCGGAATCGCTCTCTTTGGCAACGACTCCCTGATGGCCGACCTCGCGACCTATTCAACCCAGATCGAGCAAATCACGGGCGTGCCGGAACCGACCTGTGTCGGCGTATTGGCTTTCGCGGGACTCGGGCTAGTTCGTCGGCCGTATCGCGGCCAGCGATCGAAAACATCATTTGCCGAGGCTTCGATTGAAGAGCGACGCGATCATCGATTGCAAAACCGCCCCCTGTAGTTATAAGACCTGCCATGTTCATCCATCACGTCTATTTCTGGCTGAAAGCAGGCACGCCCGCCACCGCCAAAGAGCAACTCATCGCGGATTGCAGAACACTCCTCAAAAAAATCCCCGGCGTCGAAGAATTGTGGGCAGGCGAGCCGGCTGGAACGCCGCGCGAGGTCGTGGACAATTCCTACGGCGTCGGCTTGGCCGTCATCCTGCCCGACAGCGCCGCGCACGACGTCTATCAGAAACATCCCCTTCATCTCGATTTCATCGCTCGCAATAAAGCACATTGGGAGCGCGTTCGCGTTTACGATTTCAACGGCTAAGCTCCCCCCATCCGATCCATCCGGGCTTGCTGCAAGTCCTTTCGTCAACTTTCTCCGGCGTTGCGTAATTCATTTCACACAATTTCACTTGCCGGTTGAGTCTGTCACTGGCTTTAACGCGACCGGCGGCTCGCAAAGCACAATTTTGCGGTCAACAATCGCAAAACTTTTTCGAGCGAGCTGGCCGATGACCAAGATGTCGTATTGACGAGCGATATTTATTTCTCAGAATCGCCGGAAGAGTTGGAATAACTTCCCCCACATTTTTATTACAGGAGGCCCCATGTCACAGGGAGTCGGAGTTTTTGCACGTTTTACCGGGCGGCTATTCGCCGCAGGGCTGGTTGCCGCCGTCTTTGTTCCAACGACGGCCAAAGCGGATTTCGTCGATACCTTCTCGAATCCGACGCTGGACCCGAACTGGGTCAGCGATCGTTATCCCGCCCCACAGGGGACCAATGCCGCGGCTCAGACGATTGCCACGATCGTGACGGATCCCACCAATGCCTCGAACACGGTGCTGCAATTGAGCATCACGACCGCCAACGACGCCGCCAATCGTCCCGCCGCATTCAGCAGCACCTTCTACAACACGCAGGGCATCACCAATCAGGGAATCAATGTCACCGCCCCATGGACCCTGTCGGCCGATCTATATGTCAACAGCGACATGCTCTCGACCACCGGCCAGATGGAACGCACCGACCTCTGGGGCCGCGACAGCAATCCCGATGAGAATAGCGCGTATTATCCCATCATCGGGATGACCAACGCCAGCGCCACCGACCCGTTTAACCAAAGCGCCGGCGACCGCACCGCGCGGTGGCGCGTTTGGGACAGCAACACCGTGAATGGCTGGGTCGATCTCACCGATGCCACGCCGACTGCCGGCTGGCATGATCTGAGCGTCGTCTACAATGGAACGACTTTCGTTTATTCCATCGACGGAACGCAGGTCTACACCGAGACTCCCGCCTCTGCCGCCGCCGTCGGAGATTTGGCCAACGTGTATCTCGAGGCCTACAACTTCGGATCGGGCAATTACAACGTGCTGTGGGACAACGTGGACGCCGCCTCGCAGGTTCCCGAGCCGGCATCGGGCGCGCTGATGGCCATCGGCGGATTGTTCCTGCTCAAGCGCCGCCGCGCGGCTTAAACAAATCCGTTCGCGCAATGCAAATTGAATTCAGGACGCTCCTCTCCGGAGCGTCCTTTCTTTTTAATGCCGGTAATTAATGCCGTCCCGCTTCTTCCTTGGTGGGTGGAACAAAACTCGCCTCACGCATGCATTCAATAAACGCGGGGAAATCGTGGAAGACACGTTCGACGGGCAGCTTGCGGCGGCGCGGGCGATGGGAATCCTCTTCCGGCGAACCAACGACAAATGCGAACACCGAAACATGATCGACACGAGTGGCAAGCCCCTGGGCCAGCCGGCGCGCCCTCGCGGAAGAATGAGGCGATACTTGCACAATGCAAAGCGCTTTGGCCTCAAGCTCCCGAGCGCGCTGAGCGATCTCGCTCACCAAAGCCGCCGATGAAATCGCCTCCGCGGGAACGCCCTCCGCGGTTACCGCGCGCGCCAGCAATGTCGCCGCCACGTCATCGACGTCATGTTCAACGGCAATGCAAAGCAGGCGAGGGTCGGGAACATTTTCCCGCTCGGAAAGCGCGTCGGTCGCTTGCTCCAGAATCGTCATCGCCCGTTTCGCCTGCACGGCGCCGACTTGCTCATTTTCCCAGTCCCGATGCAGCATGCGCAATGCCGGCAAGAGGATATTCTCGTACGCCTTGGCCAGCGACGTTTCCTTAGTTTCCTCGCTCATCAAGCGCCGGGCCGTTTTCTCATCGCCAACCAAAAGCCGCTGGTACAGTCTCGCCGGTTTGGGCAGCTCCACATCGTCGCCAAACAAGTGATTGAGCATTGCCAATTGCGGCATCTGTTTCCCGACAACCAGCAGGCATACGGTCATCGGCACCGCAAGGATCAATCCCACCGGCCCCCAAAGCCACGCCCAGAAAATAGCGGCACAAATAATCCCCAGCCGCGAAATGCCCGACCCACGTGAATAAAGCCACGGTTCCAGACCCATGTTGACACAGAGTTCAGCCCCCACGAAAGACGCCAACACGGCGAGCGGCCTGGCCCATCCCGGGAACAGCGCGATCGACAGTAGCGTCGGAGGAATTCCCGCGATCCAGGGCCCCACAAACGGCACAAATCGCAATGCCCCGGCCATCACGCCCCAGAACAACGCGCTGGGCACGCCGATCACCCACAGAGCAACGAAAATCACCGTTCCATAAATTAGATTCACCAGCAGTTGCATCCGCAGATAACTGCCGATCCGCTGCCCCGCTTCGTCCAGCGCCGACGTCGTCAAGCTGATGTGTTGCGTGCCGGCCAGCCAGATCAAGCGTTCACGAACGTCGTCACTGCCAAGCAATAGAAAAATCAGCAGCAGCAAAACAACCCCCGCATCCGCGATCGGTGACAAAACCGGCAACGCAAACGTAGCGGCAAGATCCAGCATACTGGGCCCGTCATTCACCACTTGCACCGGCACCGGCGTCGGCACCTCGACAGGCGGCGGGGTCTGGGCGGCGGATTGTTCCTGCTTGCCCTGGCGAGAAGGCTGGCTCGCCACGGATGGTTGCGTCGCCGCCATTTCCGTCTTGATATCCTGAATGGTGTTGCTGATTCGGCTGATCGTCCCTGTTGAGGTTCGCAGCGATTGAATCCGATGCCTGAGGTTATCCCGATATTGCGGCAGGCTGCGGGAAAGATCGACAAATTGATAGCCCACCATCCATCCGATGCCCCCCGTTACTCCGCACGCCAATAGAACCGCCAGCGCCACACCGGCAACATGCGGAATTTTCAAACGAGTCAGCCTCGTGACCAGCGGCTGAAGAAGAAACGCCAGCAACACCGCCAATGCCGCCGGAATCAATACGTCCCGCGCTAGATAAAGCGTCGCAATGGCCACCACGGTCGTGATAAACCGAATGGCTCTTTGCGACGACCCGTTTACGGAGATGGAGTGTTTAATTTGCCGTTTCATCAAAATAGCCGCGCCAACAATGGCCTAGTGCTCAGCAGGTCCATTGATTTGCTGTTGCCATGCGCAGGATTTTAATCCGGTTGTGCGCCCGCCGGATCGCCTCGTATTGCGATTCGACGATCTGGCTGTACTCGGCCGGTAAAGACGCGCCCAATGCTTTACGGTAGGCGTCCGACGCTGAACTTTCCCGCTGCTCGCAATCGGCCAACACCGATTGCCCGGTGGTTTCGTCCACCGCGTTGCTTAAATCCAGAACATGAGGATCAGTTGGTTCCAGAGACTCCGGCTGCACCGCGGCCCCATCTCCAAATGCCCGCAATCGCGTGTTCAAATCCTTCGCAAATTGCCTGCGCTGCCGGCCATACTCCTCAAGTTCACGCTTAAGATAGGGATCTTCAATTGCATCAGCTGCCGCCTCAAAACTCTGGTGCCCGCTGACGCATGTTTCAATCAGCTGATTGATCAATCCACTGACTTCAAATTCGCCGTTCACATCCAACTCCTTTGATGATTTTGCCTGAAATAATGGGAAAACCATGATCATGACCTTATTTACGGTCTATTGGCGATTTAGAGCCATCGGGGATTCACCGATCCCTGATTCAATCGATTGAATTACAATGGATAAAGTGACGATTGGGCCTTCGAGGTCTATGACAAGCCATTCAAGTCAGCAGAACGACCCGCGGCAGACCGAAAAAGAACTGCGCGCCCTCAATGAGAAGCTCGAGCAATTGGTTGCCGAACGCACCGCCGACGCCCATCGCCGTGCCGACCAGCTTCGCGATCTGGCACTGTCCTTGGCGGATGCCGAAGCCCGGGAACGGCGCCGCCTGGCCCAGCGGCTCCATGACGGCTTTCAACAATTCCTCTCCGCCGCCCGCCTCAAGGCTGCACTCGTGAGACGAAAAGTATCCGATGAAAACGCCCAGGCCATTCTCCAGGTCGAGCGCATGCTCGAGGATGCGATCGACGAATCCCGCAGGATCGCCACCGAGCTCAGCCCTCCGGTCCTCTACGATGCCGGCCTCGGACCCGCGATCGAGACGATTGCCCGCAGTTTCGAGCGCCACCAAAATATTGAAGTGGTGGTGGAGCATGATCCCGCCGCCGAGCCCAATACCGAGCAGATTCGCGTGCTTCTCTTCGAAGCCATTCGCGAGCTATTGCTCAACGTCGGCCAACATGCCAAGGCCCAGCATGTACGAATACACACCAGGCTGCTCCCCCGACAAAATGTGGAAATCACTATTCACGATGATGGCGTCGGATTCGACCCCGCCGCGCTCGAACGCGATGACCAAAAAGACAAACCCTTTGGCTTGATGGAAATTCGCGAGCGACTCCAATACGTCGGCGGTGGAATGCTCATCCGCAGTTCGCCGGGCGCTGGAACCGAAATCAGCATCAGCGCCCCCGCTCGCCTGGAACACGCCAATGCAAAAACGACCGCCGAAGACCAATCGCTTTTAGGCCATTCCGCGCCTCCGCAAGGCAAAGGCGAGCCGATCGGCAAGCGCATTGAAAATACTCAGCCCGCTCGGAGTAACGGCGAAGCCCCCGGCGACCTCTGCCGGATCGTCGTCGCCGACGACCACGCGATCTTCCGCGAGGGGCTGATCAACCTGCTGTCTCAAGAACCCGGCCTGCAAGTCGTCGGCGAAGCGGCGGACGGCAATCAAGCCGTTTCTCTCGTTCGCCAACTCCGCCCCGATCTGCTGATCGTGGACGTCACGATGCCCAAGATGAGCGGCATTGACGTCACATCCACTCTTTCGCGCGAGATGCCCACTTTGAAAATCGTCGGCCTGTCGATGCACGAGCGCCAGGACATGGCCCAGGCGATGCGACAAGCCGGCGCTTCAGCGTACATCACCAAAGGGGGGTCATCCGAATTGTTGCTCTCGGTGCTGCGCGCCATTGGCGCCGGCCCGCGGCCTGTCTCCATGCCCGCGTAACGCGTCGCGCGCCGATCGCCATCCATCATGATGCGACCGGCCGAGCCAATTGCCCCACCGCCCGAATGAGCTGATCGGCGGCAATCGGCTTGGGAATGTGCATTTGATATCCCGCCGCCAGCGCTTCCTCTCGGTCCTCTTTGTGAGCGAACGCCGTCACCGCGATGGCCGGCATATGGCGCGGCGACCCCGTTTCCAGTTCCCGCACGCGCCGGATCAATCCGTATCCATCCATTTCCGGCATTCCGATGTCGCTGATCAAGACGTCAAAGGCGCCTCTCTCCATTGCGGCAATCGCGTCGAATCCGTTGAACGCGATTTCGACGCTCGCCCCCACCCGCCGCAAAATTTCCCCAAGGATTTCCGTCGTGTCCCGCTCGTCAGCCACGATCAAAAGTTTCAACCCCGCCAGAGGCGCCTTTCCGTTCGAATCAGCCGTACGTTCCTCCGTCGCGGACGCATCCGTTCGTTCCATCGCCTCGGCAGGCTCACGATTCATCGGCAGCCGCACTGTAAACGTCGCTCCGCGCCCCTCGCCTTCGCTGTATGCCGTCACCGAGCCGCCGTGCAATTCAACGAGATGTTTGACGATGGCCAAACCCAGACCCAACCCCCCATGCCGCCGCGTCGTCGAGCCATCCGCCTGCCGGAACCGGTCAAATACAAACGGCAGAAATTGCGGGTTGATCCCCCGCCCCTTGTCTTCGATCCGCACCACCGCCCCGCCTTCTTCGTGCTGGAACGACAGGGCCACCCGCCCGCCCGGCGGTGTGAATTTCAGTGCGTTGGAGAGCAGATTCCACACGATCTGTTGCAACCTCGCGGCGTCCCCCCACGTTTTCACATCTCCCGATGGATCGACCTGCTGCACCAGTTCGATCTTCCGCGCCGCCACCTCGTGCGCCAGTGAATCCACCGCCGCCTGCACCACTTTTCGCAAATCCACCCATTCCAGCTTGAGCACGAATTTCCCCGACAAAATCCGGCTCATGTCCAGCAAATCCTCGATCAGCCTCGCCTGCATGCGAGCGTTGTTGCCGATTGATTCCATCGCATGGTCAAGCTTGGCCTGCCGTATCGCCGGGTCCTGCAAAAGCTGCGTCCAGCCCAGGATCGCCGTCATCGGCGTGCGCAACTCGTGCGACAACGTCGCCAAAAATTGGTCCTTGATCACATTGGCGCGCTGAAGGTCGGCTCGCGCCGTTCGTTCAATACCCAACAGCCTTTCCCGGTCCTGCTGCATGCGCTTGTGCACGTTGATGTCGGTACACGTCCCAAACCATCTCGAATTGCGCCCTGCTTGATCCCTCACCGGCGTCGCACGCCCCAGAAACCACGTGTATTGGCCGTCCGATTGCCGCAGCCGGCATTCCACCTCGAAATTCCGTCCCGTTTGTAGCGCGTCGCGCCACCATGCGATCACCGCGTCATGATCGTCGGTGTGCAGCACCTTTTCCCATCCCCCTTGTGTCAATTGCTCCTGCGTCAGTCCCGTAAACGCGCTCCAGGAACTGTTGAAATAGGTCGGCCTGCCTTGCTCGTCGCAGATCCATACCATCTGCGGAATGGCCTCGGCCAGATCGATGAACTGCTTGTTCATCGCCTCGATTTGGCGCGCATGCGCCGCTTCCGTATCGAGCACCTGTTGATACAGAGCTGTCAGCCGGAATATCGTTCGCCTGTTCAGCAGCGCCAGACCGATCCCCAGGCACATGCTCACGCCGATGCTGCCGAAGATCGCCAGCCGGCTTGCTCGCTCAAACCCCGCGTAGCGATTCTCCCGCAAGTCCGATTCGATGGCGATCAAATCGCCGATCTGCTTCCGAATGCCGTCCATGATCGTGTTGCGTTCTCTCATGATCGCCAGTTGATCCGCGTCGATCGACTGCTGCGTCGTCTCTTTCAGCCGCGGCTCGGTGGCAAACCACTGGTCCATCGCCTCACGGAGCGCGTGTAGGTGATCCTGTTCCAGCGGCATATCCCTCAAGCTGGCGTCCAAATCATTGAGCGCCGCGTCGAGGCGGCTCCGCGACTGCAGATACGGACCGTAAAATTCTTGATCCCCCGAAAGTAGATATCCCCGCATGCCGCTCTCCATGCTCGCCAAAAGCTGCTCCAGCTCATACGTCCTGGAGACCAGCTCTTCCGATTTCTGGGTCCAGGCATTGGCGCGAAGGAGTTGGAACAGAAGCACACTAACGAATGCTGCCAAAGCAGCTAATAAAAACAACGGAGGTATGGCAGCGCGCCAAATCGCGATGCGAAATTCCTCGCGAGTAGGACGGTATTGTGTCATGGCTCGTTGCGATGATTCGGATCAACCGCGCGCCAGTTGTTCACCCAGGCGCTCGACGGCATCAAACATCGTTGCGGAACCTTTCACCCAGAATTCGTGGGCCCCGCCTTCCTTCGCTGCTTCCCGCTCGGCATCGTCGCCGCTGCACAGGATGACCATCAGCCGGGAAAACGCCGGTGTCTGGCGAATGCGGTGCAGGAGTTCAATGCCGGAAATTCCCGGCAGCCGCTGGTCGACCACCACGGCGTCCGGCGGCGCCGATTGCATCTGCTCCCATGCCCGCTCGCCGTTTTCGGCAAATGCCACCGTGTGCCCATGCAGTTTCAGCACTTGCCCGACAACCTCGCGCATGTCAGGGTGGTCATCCACCAGCAAAATGTTGGCCATCACGCTCCCGAGCGACACACATCACGCGTTGTTCAGTATACGTCAATCCCCAACGCAATGGGAATAAGAATCGGGCACAACCGTAATGTTTCCCGTCCCCTGCGGCAGTCCTCATTCAGCTCATTTCCACTTCGACTCGGTGTTCGTGCTGGTCGTTGATCAGCCGAATCGCCAAATCCGCCTGTTCCGCCCCATCCACCGTGACCCGCGTCACCTTGGGCCCCCCATGGCGAATATGGATATGATAAAACGTCTGATGATACCGATAGTGCAAATCCAGCGACGGCCAATACGAAGGGATGACCGGCGCCAATTTCAACTGGTCCACTTCCAGCCGGAGCCCCATGAGCGATTCTGTGATCAGGCGATACAACCAGGCGGCTGAGCCCGTATACCACGTCCAACCACCTCGCCCCGGATGCTGCGGATTCGCGTACACATCGGCCGCGATGACATAAGGCTCAACCTGATATTTCTTGATTGCCGCGGCGCTGTCGCCATGCCGAGCGGGGTTGATCAATTGCAGCAGTTCCCATGCCTTATCCGCCTGCCCCGCCGCCGCGAACGCCATGATCGCCCAGACCGCCGCATGCGTGTATTGGCCGCCATTTTCCCGCACCCCCGGCACATATCCTTTGATGTAGCCCGGGTCCATATGCGACGTGTCAAACGGTGGATCAAACAGCTTGATCAACCGCAGCTCTCGCGACACCAGTTGCGCATCCACCTGCGAAATCGCCTCCGCTCCATGCCTCCCCGCGCCCGACAAAACCGCCCAACTCTGCGGCAGCGAATCAATCTTGCATTCCGGATTCGACGCCGACCCCAGCGGCTCTCCATTGTCAAAATACGCCCTGCGATACCACTGGCCATCCCACGCATGCTGCTCGATGTTCCGCCGCAGATCGGCTGCCTGCGTATTGCACAATTCCACGACCGCCGCATCCTGCCGCTTGGCCGCAAGCTGTGAAAATTGCCTCAAAACATCGTGCAGAAAAAACGCCAGCCAAACGCTCTCTCCCTTGCCGTGAATCCCCACGAGATTCATCCCGTCATTCCAATCACCGCTGCCCATGAGGGGCAACCCATGCTCGCCAAATCGCAGCCCATACCGGATCGCCCGCACACAATGCTCGTACAACGTCGCCGATTCATCTGAGATCGTCGGCAGATCGTAATAGCTTTCCTCATCCGCATTGAGCGGCCGCCCTTGAAGGAAACTCACCTTTTCATCCAAAACTCCCGTGTCCCCCAGGCAATTGACATACCTGCATGTTGCATATGGCAGCCACAGATAATCATCCGAAATCCGCGTCCGCACACCCCGACCGCTGGGGAGATGCCACCAATGTTGCACATCCCCCTCACGGAATTGCCGCGACGCCGCCCGCAGCAAATGCTCTCGCACCAGCCCCGGCTCCGAATGCACCAGCGCCATCACATCCTGCAATTGATCCCGGAACCCAAACGCCCCGCCCGATTGATAAAACCCGCTCCGCGCCCAAACCCGGCTGCTCAGCACTTGATATAGAAGCCACCCATTGGTCAGATGATTGATCGACATATCCGGCGTCTGCACATGCACCGTCCCCAGCGTGGTATTCCAATACCCCCAAACCGCCTCCAGTGCCTGATATGCACTCGCCGGCCCGCGAAACCGCGAAACCAAATTCCGCGCCTCTCCCAGAAACCTCCCACATCCAAACGTGAAGGAAATCTCCCGCTCCTGCCCATCCGCCAGATCGATCACCGTCTGCATCGCGGCGCACGGATCGAGCCCCGCTCCAACGCGATTAGACAGCCGCGCCCGCCCCATCGCCGCCGGGTTCGCCGGCGTCCCATTGCGCCCCAAAAATTCCATCCTGTCCCCGGTCATCGTCCGCGGAGTTTCACTGCAGTCCAGGAACACCACCCGATCCGAAAAATCTCCGTTATACGGATTGTGCGCGAGCAGCGCCCCCGTCTTGGGGTCCGATTCAGTGATGATGTGCATCGCACTGCCCGCTCGCCGCTCTCCCAGAATCAGCTCAAAATATGCCGTCAGCGAAATCCGCCGCGGCCGTCCCGACGCATTGCGCAATTTGATCACAAAGAATTTCACCGGCGCGTCGACTGCGACATACGTCATCATCTCCGACGAGATGCCCCCCTCCGAATATTCAAACGCCTAATACCCGAATCCATGCCGCGTCGTATATGGCATCGCCCCTCGCGCCGGCAACGGCGACGCTGACCAGCACCGTCCGCTCTCCTCATCCCGCAGATAAATCGCCTCTCCGCACGCATCCGTCACCGGATCGTTAAACCACGGCGTTAGCCGGAACAGGCCCGCGTTCTCACACCACGTATAAGCCCCCCCATTTTCCGTCACCACGCTGCCAAAGAATCGATTCGCCAGCACGTTCACCCAGGGCATCGGCGCCGGCGGATTGGAAATCACATACTCCCGCCCATCCTGCGTGAATCCTCCCACCCCATTGAACCCCGCCAAATCCCGCCGCGGAATCTCCACCCCCACCGGCATCTCCCTTCGACGAAATCGCACCGACCGCAACCTCGGCACCGGCACCTCTCCTCGCGATCTTCGGTCCAATTGCTCCGCCAGCGTCCCCGCCGAATCGCTCACGATCACCCGCGCCACCGACTGCATCAGCACCCGATCTTCCTCTGGCACATGCTCGATCGACCGCACGAAAACCCCGCCCGGCTTATCCAGCAGCCCCTGCTCCCCTTCCGCCGCGACGACGCCCATGATCGCATCCTGCAATCCCTGCCGATATCCAGATTGATCCTCATTCCAGATCACCAGATCCACCGCCAGCCCTTTCGATCGCCAGTATTTATGCGCCTGAAGCATTTGCCTTGCCAGATCGATCCTCGACTGATCCCCGACCCGCGCCAGAACGATCGGCAAATCCCCCGAGATGCCGTACCCCCACAACCCCGATTGCCCCCGCTGATTCCGAATCAAAACGCTCGCCGGCGCCCGCATCAGCGGATTGCAATAAAGAATGTGGCTCGCCATGCGCCCGAACAATTGCGTGTCCGCCTCGCTTGCATCCAGCTGTCGCAAAATCACCTGGCTGTGCGTCCACGCCAGCTCAAACACCCGCTCCGCCAGCCGCCAATCGTGATATTTCTCGATCAACGCCATTGCCGCCTGCTTCGTTTCCGCAACCCCACTGACGATATGCACCCGCACGACCTCGTCCGCGTCCAACACCAGGGTGTTCCGAATCGCGACAATCGGATCCAGCACCGCCCCCTCCGAATTCTGCAATGTCGGCACATGCATCGCCGCCGGGTCCGTCAGCGACTTTCCCCGCCCCACAAATTTGTCCCGCGCCGTCTCGTAAGAGGTCGTCCCCAGCATCGTCCCGCGCACCGTCATCAGATGAAACATCCAGGGCGGCTTTTCTCCGCTCGAGCGGGGCCTCCGGGTGCACAAAATCGCCTGCCTGCCCTTCACCAATTCCGTCTGCACGAACAGATTGCTGAACGCCGGATGCGCCGCGTCCGCCGCCGGATGCGCCAACACCACCTCCGCATAACTCGTCAGCTCGATGGATGTCCGGCCCTCCCCCCGATTGCTCAACGTGATCTGCCTCAGCTCGATATCATCCTCCGGCGAAACGCTCATCTCCGTGTGCGTTTCGATGGTCCCGTCCCGCCTGCGAAATTCCGCGCGCCCTTGCGCATAAATCGCCTCGTACGAATCCGCCCGTTTGAGCGCCGGCTGATGTGTCACCGACCAAAACTCCCCCGTCTCCAGATGCCGCACATAGCAAAACGTTCCCCAACAATCCCGCGTCGCATCCTCTCTCCAGCGCGTTACCGCCAGATCTCGCCACCGGCTATTTCCCCCGCCCGCGGCCGTGATCGCGACGTGATAATTCCCATTCGATAACAGATGCACCTCCGGCACCGGCGTATCAGGCGTGTTAAACACCCTCAAATTTGAACCTTCCGGCGTCAGCCCCCGCCCCTCGGTCATCTCCGCCATGTGTGGATACACCGCCGGCGTCCGCGGCACGCGCTCCTGCAACAGCAATTCCGTCGCACGAAACGCCGGCTCCGAATCAAACCGCCTCTGCATCGGCCGATCCCTCAGCAAATACACCAGCGCCAGCAGCGACATCCCCTGGTGATGCGCCATCCACGATTTGATCACCGCCTTATCCTGCCCGCGCGGCAGTCTCGACGGCGTGTAATCGATCGCCTCATAAAATCCATACGTCGACAGCGTCTGCTCCTGCGCCAGCCGATACAAATTCCGGCACGCCTCCTCCGGCTTGGTCATCAGCGCCAAGACCGTCGCATACGGAGCAATCACCAAATCCCCCGACAGCCCCCGCTTAAATCCCAATCCCGGCACCCCAAAGGCTCGGTACTGATAATTCAACTGCGCGTCCGTCTTGTAATACCCCGACTCCGAAACCCCCCACGGCACCTTTCGCTCCCGCCCATATTCAATCTGCCTCTCCACTGCCGCGCGATTGGTCTCATGCAGCAGCGTGTGGTCATATTCCGGCATTACGATCAGCGGCATCAAATACTCAAACATCGACCCGCTCCACGAGAGCAGCGCCGTCTTATGCCCCGAAGTCGTGAGCAGTCTCCCCAGATTGAACCAATGCTCCTGCGGCAACTTCCCCTGAGCGATCGCGATGAAACTCGTCAGCCGCGCCTCCGATGCCAGCAAATCGTAATAGCTTGGATCGCGCCGATGGTCCGTCGCGTTGTACCCAATCGCCAGCAGATGCCGGTCCGCGTCATATAAAAAGGTGTAATCCAGATCCGCATACTCGCGGCATCGCTTTGCCAATTCCTCGCTCGCCGCGATCAACTCCGCCGCCCGCTCCACCGCCCGCTCCACCGCATCATGCAAATCCGAAAGCCACCGCCCCTCCCCCGCATTCTCTCCCCCGGTCATATCCTTCTGCACGGCCTCGATCGCCGGCTCCATCGTCGTCCTCAATTCCGCCACCTGCCCCAGCGTCATCATCTGATCCAGCTTCCCTATCAATTCCCGCAATTGCCCCAGGCGCGCGATCTGCTCCGCATTGCCGCGCCTCCAGAAAATCTCCAAAGGCGACGTCAATTCCACCCATGGCGCCAGTTCCGTCAATTCCCGCTCAAAGCTCCGGCACTGCCCCTCCAGCGTCTTTACCCACCACGTAATCTCCTCATCCCCCAGCGGCTCGGCGGTTTTCATCAATTCTGTCGCCAGCGCCGCCGCCCTCTGAATTTGCAGGTGGGATGCCGACAACGTTTTGGGCCGATTCCGCAGCAGATCGCTCATCCGCCGCATCGGCCCCGCCATCGCCGCCGACTGCCCGCCATTTTGATTTTCCTGTCCTGCCGCGACCCTCTCCAGCACCGCCATGGTGTCCGTCAAACCCCGAAACACCTTCTCGCTAAACACCGGTTCATGCGCTACCTGTGCCAGCCCGCTCGCCAAAACCAGCGCATGCCCGGCCAAGTTCCCGCTATCCACCGTCGAAACATAGAGAGGCCGCAGCGCCTCCAGCGTTCGCGTGTCATACCAATTGTAAAAATGTCCCCGATATCGCGCCATCCGATCCATCGAACCCAGCGTCTGCCCGACCCGATCCAGCATTTCCGTCGTTGAGAGATACCCCAGATCGTGCGCTCCCAGATTCGCTAGCAGCGCCAGCCCGATATTCGTCGGCGACGTCCGATGCGCTACCCCCACCGGCGGATCTTCTTGCACATTGTCCGGCGGCAAAAAATTATCCGCCGGATTAATGTACGCCTCAAAATACCGCCACGTCCGCCGCGCCACTTCCCCCAGGAACAGCAAATCCCCCTTCGTCAGTCGCGGCTCCAACTGCCTGATCGGCTGACTGATCCACCATGCCACCAACGGCGAAATCATCCAAAGCGCCGCCACCGGCGCTGCCGCCGCCAATGCCTCCCGATGCGGTAGATAGATCGCCGCTATCGCCGCGATTGCCGCCGCCGGCAATACCCACATCGACGTGTAAAAGCCCATCACGCTCGTCGGCGCCCCGCGCTGCGCATCCTTGGCCGTCCGCCATTCCAGCAGCCGCCGCTTGCTCACCAGCACGCGCCATAACGTCCGAACAATCGCATCGATGCTGATAAACGCGTCGTAGGGCAGCACAGCCAGCGCGAACATCTCCTGCGCCAGCCGTCGCCCCGTCGATTGCCCCACGATCCGCGCGTATTGTGCCAACCCCAGTTCCGATGGCCGGCGCACTGCATCAACCACTCCCGTCAAAATCACCGGCAACAGAAAAATCCCCAGCACCACGCACGTATAGAACCGTCCGTCCCCCGGCAAAAACCACCCAATCACCAGCAGTACCAACAGCGCCACCGGCACCAGGCTGCGCCGAAGATTGTCCAGAATCTTCCATCGCGACAACCCTGAAATCGGATTCCGCACCTGCCGCGCATCCGCACCCGGCACGCGCGGCAACAGCCACGGCGTAATCTGCCAGTCCCCACGAATCCACCGGTGCCGCCGGCTCACATCCGCCGGATACGCCGATGGGTATTCCTCGAACAATTGCACGTCGCTGACCAATGCCCCGCGGGCGTGCGCCCCTTCCAGCAAATCATGGCTCAGAATTCGATTCGATGGAAACCGCCCCCCCGCCGCTCGCGCAAACGATTCCAGATCGTAAATTCCCTTCCCAATGAACGACCCCTCTTCAAACACATCCTGATACACATCCGAAACCGATCGTGTATACGGGTCCATCCCCGGCTCGCCCGCGAACAGCCTCGCAAATCGCGACCGCCCCGCGCTGGGCATGCTCACTCCCACCCGAGGCTGAAGGATACTGTACCCCTCCGTCACCCGTCCCAGATGCTCGTCATAATTCGGTTGATTCAGCGGATGAGCGATCGTCCCCGTCAATTGATGCGCCACGTCCCGCGGAAGCTGCGTATCGCTGTCCAGCGTGATGACGTACTTAACCCCTTCCAATCTCGCCTTGGGCCCCACGATCTCCGCAAATTTTCCCTTAGCCCCCAGCAGCGTCTCGTTAAATTCCTCCAGTTTGCCGCGCTTTCGCTCCCATCCCATCCAGCAGTTTTCCTGCTCGTTCCATTTCCGCTGCCGATGAAATAGAAAAAAATCCCCCGCCTCATCGCCGTTGTGATGCCCGGCCGCCTCTTCGTCGTCTTTCTTATCGCCTGGATGGGAAAAATATTTTCGGTTCAGCTGCCCGATACCCTGCCGCGCTCGAGCCAAAAGTTCCTCATCCCCCGGCATCTTTTCGTTTGGTGCGTCCGCAAAATCGGTTAGCAGGGCAAAGAGTAAATTGTCATCTCGATTGGCTAGAAATCGGATTTCCAGCATCTCAACCAGATCATCCACCTCCTGCTTATCCGTCAGGATCGTCGGCACCGCCACGATTGTCCGATGCTCAGGCGGAATTCCTTCCGAAAAATCCAATCGCGGCAACAACCGGGGCTTGAGCAGCAGCGTCGCCGTCCACTGCGCCAGCGCCACCGCCACCTGACTCGCGCAAATCACCAGCAAAATCCCATATGCGACCACTCCGCCGACACTCAATCCCTGCCGCCTTGCCCAATACAGCAACAGCGCCGTCACCACGCCCGTGATCAGTACGATCGACCCCAAATAGATCGCCAACGGAGCCCGCCGGCCGATTCGCGCCAAGCGCATGGCAAACGTGGCTCGCGACTCCGCCGCCTTCTCCGC
>CAZCKE010000023.1:12327-19174 GCA_964499005.1 uncultured Tepidisphaeraceae bacterium | reverse complement strand
AACAGGAAGTGATGAAGGTCGAGTCGACCAGATCCCCGCCATTAAGCCGAGCCACGGAATTGCGTTTGGGAGTACCACGCCCGCCGGCGAAAGCAAGACCGCGCTGGCCCTGGCCGCCGCGATGGGCGGCAAGAACACCAGCATGATGTTCTTCGGCGTCGATCCCGATCAGGCCCTCAAAATGGTCGAAATGGAATTCCGCGACAACGACGGCAAACCTTATCCGCACGACCAGCAACTTACGGTCGGGGCGCAGGTTGTCGCCGAAATGAAAAAAGGGCGGCGGATTCTGATCACCGATGAGTTTCGGCAGGTGCGGCGCCTGCGCGTCGGCGACACGATGCCATTGCAGACCAGTGTGAACGGCGTTCAAACCTACACGATTTGCGGCATTATCTGGTCTCCCGGGGCCGACCTGATCATCAGCATGTACGACCTGGGCCATCTGCTCGACCGCCAGACCGCCGGCAGCGTCTTTGGCACCCTCGAAGATGCCAAGCGCGATTTCGGCGTCAACGGCGCGAGGATTTTTGCCGCAGATTTGCAGACAGGCCTTCCCAAGGAAGAGCTTCTCAAAAATCTCCAGAAGTCCCTGGGCGATCGCGGTCTGGTCGCGGGCGACGTGCGGCAGATCAAGGACGCCATCGAGCGGACGTTCTACCGGCTCCTGTCACTCCTGAGCCTCATCGCGGTCGCGGCGCTGGCGGTGGCTTCATTGGGAGTCGCCAATACCTTGATGGCGTCGGTCCGCTCCCGGCGCTGGCAATTTGGAATTCTTCGCAGCGTCGGGGTGACGCGCGGGGAACTGCTGCGCCTGATCCTGGCCGAGGCCGCGATGTTGGGCGCGGTCGGCGTCGTGCTGGGATTTGCCGCCGGCGCTGAGATTGCCCTGGATGCTCATAAGCTGGTAATCGTAATCCTCGGATACGCCCCGGATGTTGTTTTCCCCTGGAATGTGATTGCCATGGGATGCCTGGCGGTGATGGCTCTGGCGCTGGTGGCCAGTTTCTGGCCGGCGGCTAACCTGGCTCGCACGGAACCGCTTGAGCTCATCCAGGCGGGCCGCGCTTCCACATGATCGCCTCGTACATGACCGACGATTGGACAAATTCGTTCGCCGCTGCCGCCTTCGGCCAATACAGCATCATTCAAAACCTGTCGGATCGCACGTTTCTGGCCAGGGACTCGTCGGGATCTCGAGTGGTCATTAAGATGCTCGATCCCGATTGCCTGCTGGGGGGAATTCTGCATCCCAATATTCACGACCGGCTGGGGCGCGTCCGCGAAATCGCCCATACGGGAATCGCGCATCTTTATACCGTTGAACGGGATGGCGCCGGTGTCTTTGCAGTGTGGGAATACCTCGATGCCCAGCCGATTTCGCAATACGTGCAGCGGCTCGAGTCGGTCTCGGCGTTGGCGTCCCTGGCGCGCGACATCATTCTTGCCGTTGAATCACTGCACGCGCTGGGCATCGTGCACGGGAGAATTCATGCGGCCAATGTATTTGTGGACGATATGGGCCGGATTCGCCTGACCCACATCAGTCCGCTTCTTTATGATAATCCGGACGTCGATGCTCACGACGTGGCTCGGATGATTTCCAAATTGGCTGCCCAGCGAGGCTGGGGTGATACGCCGCTCGCTCAACTGGCGGAGCAGGCAGCGTTGAACCCCTCGCTCCCGGCGCTGCGGAGCGGATTGACTCCTGTCTCAGCGGCGCAAAACCGCTCGGCTGCCGAGCGTCCGGACCATTCTCCGCGTCATCGTACTCTTTTCCTGGCCCTGAGCGTCACCCTGGCCTCGGTCGTCACGGCCCTGATCCTGGCCCATCTGGCCATGCAGGCTCCAGCAGACAAACCCCTTCCCCCGGAGGCGCCTTCGGCCGCCCTCAATTCGACGCCCTAATGACCGGCATCCTAATTTCGCGAAGCGGCTAACACCCAGCCGCGTTCCCGCCGTACAATAACCCGGTTGTCCCATGAGCCTTGTCAGCCGCTATCTGGAACCGGCGCTCGTTGAAAGGCTGAACCATCTCCAACTCTCAGCCCGGCGAGTCGTGGAAGGCAGCACCAGCGGCCTGCACCGCAGTCCATTCAAAGGGGCCAGCGTCGAATTTCGCCAGCATCGTTTTTACGTTCCCGGCGACGAGCCGCGCCGGCTCGATTGGCGCGTTCTGGGGCGCACGGACCGCCATTACATCAAGGAATATGACGAGGAGACGAATCTGCGCTGCGTCCTCGCGCTGGATTGCAGCGGCTCGATGTTGTACGGCGAAGCGCCTTACTCTAAATTCGATTATGCCGCCCGCATCGTCGCTTCCCTGGCTTATCTGATGCTGGCCAATACCGAGCATGTCGGGCTGGCGCTGTTTGGGGATCGGCTCACGAAATGGATCAGCCCGCGCTCCGGGACCGGGCAGTTGTCTCAGATCATCGACGCGCTGGAGCACGCGGCTCCGGCCGGTGTCACCGCGCCCGCGCGGGCCATGCATCAGATCGCCGATCACCTGGGTCGCCGCGCCCTGGTCATCTTGATCTCTGATTTTTTTGCTCCGGCCCCGATGCTGCGCGAAGGACTAGCGCATCTGGGGCACGATCGCCATGAGCTGATCGCGCTGCGCATTTTGCATCGCGACGAGACGGAATTTCCGTTCAAGACCTGGACTCAGCTTCGCGGGATGGAAGGGGAAGCGTCGCGGCTTTGCGAGCCGGCGGCCATGCGCAGTGTTTATCTGAACAATTTCCGCCGTCACGCGCGGCAATTTGAGGAGCATTGCCGGTTGCTGCAATGCGAACAGGCGGTCTTCATGACCGATGAGCCGCTGATCGACTCGATCACGCGATTTCTACATCGTCGCGAAGGCGTGCGCCTACAGCAGTCTGAAGGATAGTGGTTCCGATCAAAGCGGATTTATGTTCCTGAACGTCGTCATGCTCGCGGGGATCGCCGGCGCCGCGGTGCCGCTGGTCCTGCATTTGTTAAGCCGCGCGCGCTATCGCCCCGTTCCCTGGGCCGCGATGATGTTCCTTCATGATGTCGAGCCGCGCCTGCGTCAAAGCACGAGGCTGCGGCAATGGCTCCTGCTGGCTGTTCGCATGAGCATCGTGGCATTGCTGGCGCTGGCGCTGGCCAGGCCGGTCACGCGGGGGCGCCTGGGCGCCCTGGGACAACACGAAGGCGCGACGGTCGTGATTCTTCTGGATCATTCAACCAGCATGGCCGTCAGCGTCGGCGGGCACACGCGCATGGACGATGCCCGACAGATCGTCGCGCAGATCCTGGCGAATCTTCATCACGGTGATGCCGTGCAGATCATCCCGATGGGCGATATTCCTGCCGCCAATGCACCTCAGATATTCCAGCGTCCCACCGCGGATCTGCAGATGGCGATTGATGCCCTGGACGATCCCCAATTGCAATCAACGGGTTGGGGCGTCGCCGACATGGCCGATGGGCTCAAATTGGCCGCCGACACGTTCGCGCACTCTCCTGGATCGGACCGCCAGTTGTTTGTCGTCTGCGACCGTCAGGCGGTCAATTGGCGGCAAGTAAACGACCAATTCGCCAAGTTTTTCAGGGATCGGTTGGGCAGCCCGGCTCCGAAATTTATGTTGATTCCCGTCGGCGGCTGGGATGCGGACAACATTGCCCTGCAATCCATTGCTCCGCGCTCGGGACAGATGATTACTGGCCAGCCCGGCGAGGTCGATATCTCCATCCGTAACTACGGCCAGATCGATCATGCTTCGGTTCCTATTCGTCTTTATGTGGGGGAGCAGCAGGTCGCCGCCACGGCCGTACGCCTTGCGGCAGGCTCGGCCGCGACTGTTCATCAATCGATTGTGATTCCGTCCCCCGAATCCAGTGTGATCACCGCGAAACTGGAGGCTGCCGATTCCAGCGTGGGCGCTCAGTGCCAGTGTGCGGTTGACGTCCAGCCGCCGATTAACGTTCGCGTCATCCGTCCCGCGGCGTGGGGAACTGCTCAGCCGGGACCCCAGGGGCGCGCGGATTATTTCGATTTCGCGTTGATGCCATTCGCTTCGGCGGGCCGGCAGGGCGCGGATATCGCCGCGGTGACGGTGACCTCCTATTCCGCCCAGGACGATTGGAGCGACCTGGATCATCACAAATATCCCGTAGTTGTTCTCGACGGAATTGCCGAGATCACCGCGGCACAGGCGCGAGCCCTTGAGCAGCACGTTTACGCCGGGGGAGGCCTTCTGGTCTCGCCTGGAGCATTCACGCGCGTGGACAATCTGAATTCGATGCTCTTTCGCGATGCGGCCGGTGTATTGCCGGCCGCGCTGGGGCGCGCTACCCCGCCCGACCACGGTCCCGCGACGACGATCACGAGCATCGACCGCTCCCATTCGATTTTTCATTTTCTCACGGATCGGCCCGATCCCGATGCCTCGGCGGCGGTTTCCCGTTTCTTTCCGGTCACGGCCCTTCAACCGGAAGCTCACGTCCTGGCCAGTTATGCGACGGGGAGTCCCTTCCTGGTGGCCGGCGCCTTTGGCAGGGGAAAAGTGGTGCTGGTCACTACTTCACTGAGTGAAGATTGGAGCACGTTGCCTCGCACTAATCTTTATCTGCCGCTGGTGCAGAATGTCGTTCGATTTCTCGCCTCGCGGCCCAGCCGGAACCTTTCGCCCGGCCAGCCGATTGTCGCGCTGTTCGATCAGCCTGCCGAGGCGCCAAATCGTGCTCCGCCCGCCCGCGTCGCGCAGGTTCTTCCCCCCTCCGGGCAACAGCGAGACGTGAATCTTCAGGCCGCCGGCGATCTCCTCGAGGCGCGGTTTGCTGACACCAATCAGCCGGGGGTTTATACCATCAGCTTCGCCGGGCAGACGCTGCATTATGTCGTCTCTGCTCCGGCCGACGAATCGGATCTCACTCCGCTGCCTCCGGCGCAATGGAAGTTAATGGCCGACAAACTGGGTTTCCAGATCGTCGATCCGGCACAAACGCCGATCGCATCGCTGATGGACCAGAGCCAATCGCCTCGTGAAATGTGGGCCGCGCTTCTGGCGGCGGTCATTGGACTGGCTGTTGTGGAGGTTTTGCTGGGCCGCGTATGGGCTCATTCATCCGCGCCGGTTTTGCCCCATTCGCTTTTCCCCCATTCGACGAGGCCCGCATGAGTTATTTGCTGGCTCAGCTTGTCCTCGATTCGCCGGGCCTTTGGCCGCTCGCGCTGGCCGCCGGGCTGCTCGCGATTGTCATGGCCTCGCGTTTATATCGCCCGCAGGTGAGCACGATTTCGCAGCCTTGGCGGACCCTCTTGCCGATTCTCCGGACGGCCGCTCTTGCGGCGTTGGCCATTTCGATTCTCAAGCCGGTGGTTGTCCGCAGCGCCTCTCCTCTGGAATCCGACGCGGTCGTCGTGGTCGTCGATCGTTCCCGCAGCATGAGCGCCAGGGATCTGGCTTATCTGCCGCGCCTGCAGAATTCCTCACCCATTCGCCAGCGGGGAGTCTCATACCTGGTTTCTCTGGCGGACAGCCTGGGAATGATCCGATCCGGCGCTCGCGATCCACAACTGATCTCTCTGAAAGTTGATCTGGCCGCTCTTGAGATGGCCAGTGCCAACCTCAACCGAGTTCGGGGAGAAGCAAGATTCGCCCAAATTTCCGGGGAGGGCAACGCCGCCGCCGCGGTTCGCGTTTCACAGGCGGCCAGCCAGTTCAACGAGGCGGCTGTGAAGGTCATGCAACATTCGAATGTATTCTCTAAAAATAGCCGCGCTGCTCAAGCCGCCGCGAATTTGTTGCGGCCGCCCGGTCCTCGAAACTTCGATCCTCGAGGTAATTCCTTCGATTCCGGTGCGTCGGGCATCGAAGCGATAATTCGCTGGCAAAACGACGCACTGGCCGAATCCGATCTGGCTCTTTATCAATCCGACGCACAAGTCGCCGCCGCCTGCGATGAGTTGGCGGGTCTTTCCCGATTCGGCCGCGTTGATCGCGCCCTGACGCGAGATGAATTTGGGCTGCTATCGAGAATTCCCGCGCAGGTTCCGCTGTTCGGATTCACCGTCGCCGATTCGGCGATGCCGCTGCCTCTGCGGGGCCAGGGCCAGCCTGTCCGGCGGTTGCTCGCTGATCCGGATGGGCTTTCCACCGATCTGGTCGGTGGGTTGCGGGACGCGGTCGCGCATCTGGCGGGCCAGCCCCTGGGCGCCGTGGTCCTCATTTCCGATGGTCGCCAGACAGCCAGTCCCGCGATCACGCCCATCCTCACATCTCTGGACGTCCCTATTTTCTGCGTCTACGCCGCGGCGCCCGAAATGCTCCTGCGCGATGTCAGCATTGCGAGTCTGAACCTGCCCAAGAGCTGTTTTGTCGGCGAAACCGTTACCGCTCGCGCTCAAATCCGCTCCGCCAATATGCGGGGCCAAAGTGAGACCGTCTCCTTTGATGTCGACGGCGTCTCCGCCGCGACTCGCCCTGTCACCCTGGATCGTGCCGTCACCGCCGAGTTTCCGGTCAAGTTCGACAAACCCGGCGTTCATCGTTTGGCCGCTTCTGTGCCGGTTGCTACCGATGCCCCGGCCGTCGAAAATAAACGTGCTGAAAGCTGGATCAAAGTTCTTTCCGATCGCGTCAACATCGGCCTCTACGGCGGATCGGCCGGTTGGGATTTCCAATATGTCGCCAACGCTCTCGCTCGCACGCCCTGGATCAGTGTCAGCCGGGGCGTCTTTGAATCTCCCGGCTCTCGGCTCAATCTTTCGCCGGAGCAGATTCTCGATCTGGACCTGTTGATCCTGTTGGATGTTCCCGCTTCTGCCCTTTCCGATCAGCAACTGATCACGCTGTATAAACAATCCGGAGACCTG
>CAZCKE010000023.1:0-12317 GCA_964499005.1 uncultured Tepidisphaeraceae bacterium | reverse complement strand
GGGGTGGGTTTTTTGATTCTCGTGGTTTTGGGTCAACATTTCGCCCGGGGCAGTTTCTGGTTTGGGACCTGTGGTCCATTGGGGGTTTTCCCGTTTTGGCGCTGTCCGATCAGCAATGGAGGGCGGTCAGCAAGCTCGTCAATGATCGAGGCGGTAGCGTGCTGGTGGTTGCCGGCGAAGAGCATGTGATTCAGGAGTATGCCGCAAATCCCATAACCGCCTCGTTGCTTCCGTATCCAACAGATGCCAAGCCGGTATGGCGGGAATGGCCGGGCAACGAAGCCGGATTCCATGTCGCGCCCGCGGGCGGCACGCAGGGCCTGGATGCCCTCAAACTTGCCGAAAACGAGGAAAATTCCGAGCAATATTGGAGCAATCTTCCCGCCTTTTTCCGATACCTGTCCATTCCCTCGTTGAAACCTGCCGCGCGCCCGCTTCTGGTCGAGCGGGATTTCTCCTCGCCGCTGCTGGTCGAAAATCGCGTCGGCCTGGGCCGCGCTTTCTTCCTGGGAATGAGTGAAACATGGCGCTGGCGCTTCAAGGTCGGCGAACGTGATCAGGACCGGTTCTGGCTTCAATTTCTCCGTTACGCCGCCGATGAGCCGTATGCCGCCCGCGCGTCGCAGGCGTGGCTTGATGCCGACCCAATCGCGGCCAGGCCGGGCCAGCCGATACAAATCCGCGCCCGCGTCGTCGATGAAAACGATGACCCGTCGCAGGAGGCCATTCAGACCGTCGAGTTATTGCAGGACAAAAAAGTGGTGCGGAAAGTCGTTCTCAGCGCCGTCGGTATTGGGGGTTGGGGCCGCTATCAAGGGACACTGAACGACGTTCCCGCGGGGGATTATGTGTTGCGGATCACGCCTCCGGATAGCCCCGACGCCGCGGAGCTTCCGCTGCATATTGCTCCCAGCGCGGAAACTGAAATGGCCGATCTTACCGGCGACCGTCAGTACCTTCAGCGCCTTGCCGATTCTTCGCGGGGCCGTCTTGTGACGCTGGATCAATTGGATTCGCTGCCCCAGATGATCCTTCATGCCCAGGATTCCCAGAATCGCCTGGCCCAGCATCCCATCTGGGACAGCTACTATTTATATTCGTTCGTCGTTGCCTGCTTTGCCGTGGAGTGGGCGATCCGAAAACGTTTGGGGCTGATGTAAATTCCGATGACTGCGATCTGGCCCATCTCGTCTGCCGACTCTCGCGATGATCTCCCGCGTCCGATCCGTGATTTTCTGGGGCGTTTTGTCGCTCGCCAGCGACGGATCGCGCTGGGTCGCGCCCTTGGCCTGGCAACGGGATTTTCCCTGGCGTGGCTTTTTACTCAGTGCATGGCCGATCGTCTTTTGCATCTGAGTTCTGCCGCCCGCGCGGCCTGGCTGGCATCGAATCTGTTGAGCGCCGTCGCCATTGTCGCCGGGCCGCTGGCTCGCCTGTTTTCGCGGCGCTTCGATCCTCTGAGCGCCGCGCACCAGGTGGAACGCTCCACAGGCCGCTTCGATCAGCGCCTGCTAACCCTCACCTCGCAAACGCTCTCGCCGCTTGTGCATCGCGGGTCCGGACAGCTTCTCGAGGCCATTGCCCGCGATCTTCATCCCACTCTCGATCCGCGCCAAATCTCCGAGTTGATTCCCTCCCGGCGCCTTCGCCGGCCATGGCTTATCGCCGTCACGGCGCTATTTGTTCTCTCCGCGGCTTTTTTAAATCCCTGGATTCAGATGCCGCGACTTCTTAATCGAGCGCTCTTCTTCTGGCTCGATCTTCCGCCGGTTACCACCACGGTGCTTGAAGTCGCCCCGGGCGACGCGCAAATCATTCAGGGCCGGCCCCTGGTCATCACGCTCCGCGCTCAGCGATTGGGGGATAGCATTCCGGTTGTCTCCATGACCGCTGACGGCACAGCCTGGCAATACCAGGCGATGACCTCCGCCGGTGAAGACCAATTCACTTTTACCATCCCCGCCGTGGGGCACGATCTTCAATACATCGTTCAAGGCGGCGATGCCCGCAGTCCGCGGTTCAACGTGCATGTCCTCCGCGTCCCCGCCGTTGTTGGGTTTCACGATCGTTATGTTTATCCGGCTTACACGGCTTTGCCGCCGAGTGAATCCACGAATACCGATGGCCTCTTCGAAGCTCTTGCCGGCAGCGAAGCCACTATTACCGTCGTTTCATCCGAACCTCTGATGTCCGCGGTTCTGATTACACCCCAGCAGCGTATTGAGATGAAGCCGCTTTCACCGACCGAGCATGGGTGTGTTCTGCCGATCGAGCACGATCAAAAGCTTCGCCTGGAAATGAGAAGCGTGCGGCAAATCGACGGGGCCGGCCCCGATACGATGGCCATTCATGCCATCCCCGACCTGCCGCCGGTGGTGAAATTCGTCCAGCCCGGAGGCGACTTGCGTTTGGGCCCGCGCGATCGCCTGCCGATTGCCGCAATTGCCGACGATGATTATGGCGTCACGCATCTGGCCGCCAAGGTGCAGATCAATCAGGATGCCCCGGTCGAATTTCCCCTGACAATGACCGGTTCACCCCGCTCCTGTCAGGGCGATGGCATTCTTGAGTTGGCCGCTTTCAACGTCGCTTTCGGTGATCTGGTCCATCTGACGCTCATCGCTCGCGACGGCGCGGGCCATGAAGCGGCCGGCTCCGAGGATCGGTTTGTGTTGATTGCTCCGCGGTCCGTGGATGACGATGCCCGCCAGCGCCTCACCTGGCTGATGCAATCGGCCATGCTCGCCGATCGGGCGGCTGCCGAATTCTCAGATGCCGCGACGCAGCTCGCCGGACAACACCCGCGTCCCGCCGGTGATTCCAGCGACGACCCCGCCTCGATCGGTGCCCGCCAGGACTTTGCCGCCATCGGTGAAAATGCCGCGCTGATCCGCCAGTCGCTGCTCCACGTCGTGGCTCATTCCGAATCCCCCGCCATGTCCAACGCCCTGGCCCGCTGGATCGATCTGGCTCAAAAATTCACCGGCGCCGCGAACCGCGCAACCGATATGACCAATGCCCCTTCACAAAGTTCTCTGGTCGCCCAGTTGCGTGGCGCTGCCGACAGGGCCGCGCAATTTCACCGCGACCTGCTGACGGCCGCTCATGGCCAACTCGCGCAGATTCTTCTGGCCGATCTGCAAGACCTAGAGGTTTCCCCATCGTCATCAGCCGCGACCCAGCCGTATCAGCGCGTGCAGGCGGGACTCCATGATGAAATCACCCACGGCGCCGCCGAACTGGCCATGAATCCCACCGACGCGGCATTTCCCACCAGCCTCGGCGCAATCATCGACCAGGCCCACCAGCTCGTCGCCGGCCAGACTTCCATCGATTTCGCCAAAACATCTGACAATTGGTCTCGGGCCATGGCGACTTCTCGCCACCCCGACACGGATCTGGATTCTCGGCTGGCCCTCGCCGCGCTGGTTGAATCTCTCCGCCCCGACGCCAATCTCCTGCGCGCCAATGATCTTCAACTCGCCGGCCGCGCCGCCGAAACGCTGACAGCCGATCCTTCTCCTCCGGGCGCGATCCAGCAGTATCCGCCCGCCTTGGCCGATATGCAGCGCGATGACGAGTTGCAGCGCCGCGCCGATCAACCTCCCGCGGATCAGGCCCGCCAGATTCGCCAGGCCGCGGATGAGGCTCGCCGGAAAATGGCCCTCTGGGCGGGCGCCGCCCGCCACGACACCACCAATCCCGATCCCTCAAGCAAGGCTCTCGATGCTGCCATGGCGGCCAATGCCGATATGGCCCGTCACGATTACGATTCCGCAGGTAAATCCGATAAAGAGCAGCAAGCCGCCGCCTCCACTCAACCTCAGCCGGGCGACTCGCCAACTCCCTGGGATCGCATCCGCCAGGCGATGGAAGACGCCCGGCAAATGGACGATCTTCAAGCCGCGCAGGAACAGCTCAATGCCGACGCGAAGGCGCCACGCCCTTCAGCCCAGGATCTTCTGCAGCGCCAGCAGGCCCTGGCCGAAGCCATCGACCACCTTGCGCAGCAGCGAAAATCCTCGGCTCAGCAATCCTCCGCCTCCACCGAAGCCCACACCGACGCGATGGCGTCCATCCAAGCTGCCCAAAAGCGCATGGAGCAATTGCAGCGAGCGATTCGCGAAGCCCGGCAAGCCGCCCACGAGCGCGATCAAGCCGCCGCTCGTGCCGCCGCGGCTCAGCAGGCGATGAACGCCGCGACTCAGCCCGCCGCTCAAGCCGCCGCTAAATCCGCGCTGGATCAAGCCAATGCTCAGCGTCAATCCGCCCAATCTCACGGCGACAAGGCCGCGTCTGCCGCCAATCCTGATTCCGCTTCGGAAGCCTCGCGATGGCTCAAAGGCATTTCTCCCCAGGCCGACAAAGCCGCCGAGCAGATCGACCAGCAGCTCACGCCGGCAATGAGCCAGCTTCAAAAGGCCATGCAATCCCAGTCGCAGAACAATGCGTCTTCGGCCGATCAAGCCTCTTCCAGCGCCGACAAAGCCGCGCAAACGGTCAGCCAGCAACTCGCCGAAGCTCAGCGCGCTCTTATACAGCAGGATTCACTGGCGGCCGCTCGCTGGTTCGCCCAGACGGCGGCCTCCGAGTTGGCCTCTGAAAAACCCGACATGCACGCCGCCGCCTCCGCCCAGCACGCTGCATCAGCCGCTCTTGCCCAGGCGTGGCATCTCTCCACCCATCGGGCCGCTCTCGATCGGCTCTCGCAAACGCAATCGGTCCAATCGATTCTCAACGACCATGCTCCCGGGGCCGGCCCTTCCGTCGCCGCTCCCCTGCCTGATGCAACCGCTGCTCAGCGGCAATGGGGACGCCTCCACGATCGTGACCCCCAGACGGTAAACGCTTCGGTTCGCGAGGATGATCCCGCCGACTACCAGGATGCCCTCAAGGCCTATTTCGAGGCGCTCAACAAGCAGCAATGAATTACCGGAAATCCTCTCCATCTCGTTTCGTCATTCGTCATTCTGATTTGATTCGGATTTCGGATTTCTGGTTTCGGATTTTTCTCGGTTGTTTGTTGATATCCACCACGTCGGCTTCCTCCCGCGCTGCCGACTCCGATATCCCTCCCCAAGTCGATCGCTTCGTCGCCGACGGCTTGGCCTTTCTCGCCAGGCAGCAGCATCCCGATGGGTCTTTTGACGCCGGCGGTCCCCGCGTGGCGATGACCGGGCTGGCTCTCATGAGTTTTTTGGCCGCGGGAAACACCCCCGATGAGGGCAAATACGGGCTGGCCGTCCGCGGCGCGATGAATTTCCTCATTCGCTCCGCTCCCGACGACGGCTATTTCGGCAAAGTGGACGGCAGCCGAATGTACGGCCAGGGGATCGCCACTCTCGCATTGGCCGAGGCCTGCGGAGCCGACCACGATCCCCACCAGCGCCGAAAGGCTCGCGCCGTTGTCGAGCGCGCCGTTGCTCTCATCTTCACCGCTCAGGATGTTCCCAAGGTCGACGTTTTCGCCGGCGGATGGCGCTACGAGCCCGGCAGCCCCGATTCCGATCTTTCCCTTTCCGGATGGAATGCCCTGGCTCTGCGCGCCGCTTCCAACATCGGCATCGATGTTCCCAAAGATCGCGTCACTCGCGCCCTGGGCTACGTTCAACGCTGCTTCCGTCCCGAGCAAAACGGCTTTGCCTACCAGCCCGGCCAACAACCTAATATCGCCATGACCGGCGTCGGCATGCTCAACCTTTACCTGCTTGAAGGCCCCGACCGTCCCGAATTGGCTAGGGCGGCGACCTATCTCGTCGCCCATCCCGTCGATGCCAATACTCGTTTCCCTTACTACGCCACCTATTACTCCACCCAGGCCGCTTTTCAGGCAGGCGGCGCCACCTGGAAAACCGTCTGGCAATCCACCTGGGACGGACTTCGGGATGTTCGCGTCCATAGTCGCGACGATGGCGGCTGGCTGCCCAGCACCAGCGGCGAAGAACCCGGCCGTGTCTACGCCACCAGCATGGCGCTGCTGACGCTGACGGTGCCGTACCGCTTACTGCCCGTCTATCAACGCTGAGCGAACGCTGGAATCAACCGGCCTTGCCATTCCGCTGATCGTCATGAAGATCGATTCGCTCCAGGGCTCTCCACCGGCCAATTTTTGTGCTTTGTAAAAGCTGTTAGCACCCCGGCCTCACCCCTAGCCTCTGGCCCCTTGCCATCTTACACTTTCCACCTCGATGCAGTCCGAACGATCCCAAAGCGCTGTCCCGGGAACCGGACAGGGCCGTAGCGGCGGTCAGCGCGATCAGTTCTCCGCCGAAGAGCTTGCGATTGTTCTCTCTCATTATGACGTCGGCGTCATCGACGCGATCGTCGATTTTCCCCGCGGCTCGCGCAAAGCGCCCAAGCTGCTACTCGTCAGCGAGCAGGGTAAATTTCTCCTTAAGCGCCGCGCCCGCGGAAAGGACGACCCCTTCAAGGTCGCCTTCACCCACTCGCTGCAACTCTTTCTTGCCGGCAAGCAATTTCCCCTTCCCCATCTCATCGGAACGCGCAAAGACAACAACTCGATGCTCCAATGGCGCAACGGCGTCTACGAGCTTTTTGAATACATCCCCGGCCAGGTCTATCCCCAGACCCTCGAATCCACGTTCGATTCCGGACGCATTCTGGGCCTCTACCACAAGTTGCTGGAAGATTTCAAATCGGAATGGCAGCCTCCGGCCGGCAGCTATCACGCCGCCGAGGCCGTCGAAAAAGGCCTTCGCGCCCTCGACGCCAACACTCCCAACACCGATGAAAATCAGGAAACTCACCAGCTCCTGACGTTTCTCTTCAACAGCTATCACAAAGCCGCTGAGGTCGTTAAGAGCATGGGCATCGACAATTGGCCTCGCCAGATTTGTCACGCCGACTGGCATCCCGGCAACATGCTCTTCCGCGACAATCATGTCGTCGCCGTCATCGATTACGACAGCGCTCGCCTCCTGCCGCGCATCCTCGACATCGGCAACGGCGCCCTGCAATTTTCCATCATCGGAGGCGACGACGACGTCTCCAAATGGCCCGATCAGATCGACGATGCCCGCTTCAAACGCTTTCTCAGAGGCTATGATGACGTCATGCTTCTCTCGCAGGCCGAAATTCGCACCCTCGCCCCCCTCATGATCGAGGCGCTGGTGGCCGAGGCCGTCTTCCCCATCCTTGCAACCGGCAACGTCGGCCGCGTCGAAGGATTGCCCTTTCTTCAAATGGTGCAGCGAAAAATCCTCTGGATTCAGAACAACTATGATAAAATCGTCGAGCTGGCGGAAGGATGAAACCCGGTTGCTTTCGATCCTCGGTCCTTCACTCACGAGTTGCACTCGCCTTGGTTTTGGCGTTGACGTGGATCGGTGCCGGCTCGGTTTGCGCCGACGATTCGAGCCCTGCGGCGTCGCGCCCTTCGGGCGTCCAATTGCGCCAATGGATCGCTCAGCTCGGCGATGACGACCCCCATCTTCGCGAGCAGGCTCGCGACCAATTGCTTGGGTTGGACCGTGATGACCTTCCCGCTCTGCGCGATGCCGTCACCGCGGCACGCCCTCTTCTCAGCGCCCAGGTCGATGCGCTTCACGACATCGTTCAGCATGTTTATCTCACTCAGGAACCATACATCGCCGACATGAGCACCGGATTTCTCGGCCTCAACTGGCCTACGGCCGAGTCTCTGGATGTGCTCGATTCGGGCATTGTCGTCGAAGAACGCATCCCGGGCTTTCCCGCATACCGCACGCTCCGCACCGGCGATATTCTCGTGAAAGTCATCGACCGACCCGACCTGGACATGCACCGCTTGGACAGCTTCATCAATGCCATCCGTGCGATGCCGGCAAATCAAGTTCTTCCCCTTCGCGTCCTGCGCAACGGTCGGATCATCGACGTTTCCATTGTTCTGCGGCCGCGCCCCTGGGAAATTTACCGCAACCGCGACGCATGGCTCTCCGCTCGGCTGGCGCGGGCGCAGATCTATTGGGATGCCCAGTTTTCCCCCATCGTGCGAGATTCCCTTTCTTCCACCCCGTCCCAACCATAACCCACTTAGCCATGACCGATCCCGCCGGACAGAAAATTCTGGACACTCTCTCTTCCGCCCGCCGCATTTTGATCACCACGCACGTCCGTCCCGACGGCGACGCCCTGGGCAGCGCGGCTGCCATGGCGCTGGCACTGGCACAAAAGGGCAAGCAGGTCCAAGTCCTGCTGCTCAGCCGCCTTCCCGGAAAATACGCCTTCATCTTCAGCGACAATAAAATTTCCTATCAGGACGTCGAGCGCGGTTGGCCCGAGCCTTTCCCCATCAATCAATTTGACGTTTTTCTCTGCGTCGATACCGGCACCTGGTCCCAGCTCCCCGGCCTCCAGCAACGCTTGGCCGAATTCAAGGGCCCCAAGCTGGTCATCGATCATCACCTGACCCAGGAAAACTGGGCTGACATAAAGCTCGTCCAGACCGATGCCGCCGCCGCCGGAGAAATCGTGGCCGACCTGCTCAAAACATGGCACGTCCCTCTCGACCCACAGATCGCCTCGGCCCTGTTCCTGGCCATTGCCAGCGATACGGGATGGTTTCAGTTCAGCAACACCCGTCCCCGCACCCTGCGCCTGGCGGCCGACCTGATGGAAGCCGGTGTGGACACCGACCGGATGTATCAGCTCATCTATCAAAACGAACGTGCCCAGCGTGTCGCTTTGCAGACCCGCGCCCAGCAATCCCTCGAATTGCTCCAGAACGATCGCCTGGCCGTCATGCGTGTCTCCCGAGACAATTTCCATGAGACCGGGGCAAACGTCGCGGACACCGAAAACCTGATCAATATCCCCCTGCAAATCCGCGCCGTCGAGGTGTCGATTCTCTTCGTTGAGCCCCCCGACGGCGGCGACATCCGCGTCAGCCTCCGCAGCAAAGGCTCCGTCGACGTCGCCCGATTCGCTGAACAATTCGGCGGCGGCGGTCACGCCCGCGCCTCGGGCCTCAAACTCCCCGGCTCCCTGGATCAGGCCCATTCCCGCGTCATCACTGCCATGCTCCAGCACCTCACTGCGATCTAATTATTGTCATACTCATCGCTCAAAAAATTCTTTCCATCCCTCTCCGATTCATCTTCTCATCATTTTCCCGGGTTATTTTGTAATTTGGTAATGTCCCCTCCACGGTGGACCGGACCGCCCCACGATATCCCCACGTGAGGCAAATCATGAAAGGATCATGACATGCGCGACTCCACAAAAATTCTGGCCGCTTTTGCTTTGACCCTCGCTGTTGGTTACTCGGCCCACGTCCTCGCCGACGAAGCCTCTGATGCCTTGGCCAAGGCCCCGCCCCTCGTGCAGGCCACCGTCAAAACGCTCGTGGGCAAACACGAGATCAAAGAATTTGGCGCTGAGGCCGCCGACGGCAAAACGATTTACGATCTCGAATACTCTATCAAGGGCGTCAACTACGCCGCCGATATCGACCCGGCCGGTAACATCATCGAGCGCGAAGTCGAGATCGATCTGCTCGCCGTGCCTTCGGTTGTTATCGATGCGGCCAGGAAAGCTCACCCCGATGGTAAACTCGCCGAAGCATCCATTGATACCGCCGGTGACAAAATCTACTACAGCCTCGATGTGAAGGTCGGCGACGACACCCGCGAGGTCAACATTGGCGCCGACGGCAAAGTGATCCAGGACAAAATCGAAGCCCCTGAAGCCGATGAGGCCAAACCGCCGGCCAAACAAGCCAAATAGCCTCTCGGTCCTTACGAATTTCGACGCCGCTGCCGGGCCACGACTTTCCCTGGGTCGTGGCCCTTTTTGTCAATTCCACCGCAGCCCTGAGCCAAATTCCACTCACCAATGCCCCCTTTTCGCCGATAAATATTGGCCGGCGCCGGCAAACCAGTCCTACACTTTCACGGGTAAGCTCAACATGAATTGGAAGCATTACATCTTGTTTGCCGTGGTCGGGGGATTTCTTCTGTGGACGTATCGCGCGCATTCTTCTCGGATCGCCGACTGGAATGCCGATGCGGAACTCAAGCACGGCCAGGACATGGCGCTGGCGTCCCATCGGCCCCTCCTGCTCGATTTCAACGCGACCTGGTGCGGACCTTGTCAATACATGAAGAACCAGACTCTGCCCAACCCGAAAGTCGTCGAATCACTCAGAAAATACGAATTTGTCTCCATCGACATCGATACCCATCCGAATGCGGCGGCTCAATTGGGCGTCAATTCGATCCCCGCATTTTTCGTGGTGGATCCGCAAACAGGAAAAGTGCTCAAGGAAAACCGCGATGGGGCCATGTCCGCGGATGATTTTCTGGCCTGGTTGAATTGAGCGCGAATTGCTCCCATCGGGCTTTCAAGCCATGATTGGTGCATGACCCTAAAAAACCCTCCGATATTCACAATCGCCTCCGATGGTATCGACCCTCGGAAAGTCCCTGCCAAAACGCTCTACACCGGCGCGAAAATGCCGGCGATCGGCCTGGGCACATTCGGCTCGGACCGTTTTTCGGGCCAGCAGGTTGCCGCGGCTGCTTTAGACGCCGCTGGATTGGGATACCGTCATTTCGATTGCGCCAGCGTTTACGGAAATGAACATCTCATCGGCGAATCATTCCGCGCGATTCTAAAAGGAGGCGTCAAACGTCAGGACCTCTGGGTGACCTCGAAAGTCTGGAACGACAAGCATGGCGCAGTGCGCGAATCGTGCGAGCAGTCGCTCAAAGACCTCCAATTGGACTATCTGGACCTTTACCTGGTCCATTGGCCGTTTCCGAATTTCCATCCGCCGCACTGCGACGTCACCAGCCGAAGCCCCGACGCCAAGCCGTATATCCACGACAGCTACATGAAGACCTGGCGGCAGATGGAGAAGCTGGTCGACAGCGGATTGGTCAGGCATATCGGTACATCGAACATGACCATTCCCAAGCTCAAGCTCGTCCTGCGCGACGCGAAAATCAGGCCCGCCGCCAATGAAATGGAATTGCATCCCCATTTTCAGCAGCCCGAGTTATTTGAATTCGTGGCTGCCCAGCGGATGGTGCCCATCGGCTACTCTCCCGTCGGTTCCCCCGCTCGTCCCGACCGCGATCGCACGCACGACGATACCGTCGACATCGAAGACCCGGTGATCATCAAAATCGCGGCCCGGCATGGCGTGCACCCGGCGGTCATTTGCGTCAAATGGGCTATCCAGCGGGGCCAGGTGCCAATCCCCTTTTCCGTCACCCGCAAAAATTATCTGGCCAATCTCCAATCCACCACGACACCCCCGCTAAGCGATGACGAAATGACGCAGATCGCCCAAATCGACCGCAATTGCCGCTTGATTAAAGGGCAGGTCTTTCTCTGGAAGGAAGGCCAGACCTGGGAAGATTTGTGGGATTTAAGCGGAAAAATCACGTCTCCATAACGCAGCGCATCTCAAAGGTCCGGGCTGCAAGGCGGGCCTTCCCAGGCGTCTAAAAACATCTGAGACGCGTCAGGATTAGTTCTTGCGCCGGCGTGGTCACTTGAGTAACCATGTTTTCGTGAGACCTCCAACGCACAACTCGAACCTGATCCGTATGAGACGCATTGCGCGATGGCTCTTCAACGGTCTGGCGACCCTGTCGCTGCTGGTTTTCATTGTGTCGGCGACTCTCTGGGCCAGGAGCTACTGGGCCGCCGACGGCGTCCTCTGGCACACGCTCAAATATCCGGGCCAGCCTCCAACCACTTCGCCCGTCATCGACGATTCGAGAATTCCCGAGGCTGATTTCATGACCGCCTGGCATAGCGACAGTGGTTATCTGCAAATCTACTCCTACCGTATGACGCTCGCGGACGCGGGCGAGGCTTTCGCATTCACGGATTTCGACAAGGACCTGGGTTTCCACTATTCAAAAGACAAGCCCGCCCCGGTTCAGTTGCCTCCATTAACGCCCGGCCAATCGTCCGAATTCAAATCCACGCGCTGGCAGCACGCCGGGATCGGGTATTCGACCGATCGTTTTGGACTCGACTCGTTTTATGATTTCTTGATCGTACCCTGGGCCTATTTCGCGGCTCCATCCGCGCTGCTCCCCCTGCTACGGCTGCGAATGATCTTGCGCAAGAGAAAGCTGGCATATCGAGCCCGGCAAGGGCTATGCCGGCGATGCGGCTACGACATGCGGGCCACGCCCCTGCGCTGCCCGGAATGCGGGGAGCAAGCATAGTTTTCCCGGGAAAAGCGCCCGAACGAGATGGGGACATGATTTTGATCTCGGGAGGTTGTTAATATTAGGGACAGTCATGCCCTGTCTCGATGCCGACGAAGTTCGGCGCATGTTCGGTAGCGCCAAGTGCAT
>CAZCKE010000022.1:16051-19366 GCA_964499005.1 uncultured Tepidisphaeraceae bacterium | reverse complement strand
GCTGCGGCGATCAATCCGCTGCGCGAGAGGCTCGCCAAGTTTGCCGACCCGGTGACGGTCAGGGAATTGAAGGATGCGCAAAACGTGGCGGTGGTGATGGTGACCGCGACGGTGCCGGCGACGGGCGTGCGGGATGGGGATCACCTGGACGTGCACGTGGCGAGCATCGGGGCGTCGGGGAGCTTGCGAGGCGGGCGGCTGTTTGTCACGCCGATGCAGGGGCCGATTCCCGGTGGGCCGCTTTTGGCGTTGTCCGAAGGGCCGGTGACGATTGAAGATCCCAGCACGCCCACGGTCGGAGTGATTAAAGCGGGGGCCGGCGGGGCGGTGATGGAGGCCGATCTACCCGCGCGGGTCATCGACGCCAGCGGACGGTTCAGCATCATCCTGGACGATCCCTCGGCGAGTTGGACGACCGCCAGCCGTATTGCAAAGATCATCAATGACGCCGAGGCGACCAACGGCGAGACGCTGGCGATTGCAATCGACGCGAAGAACATCCTGGTCACGATTCCCACCAACGAGCGCGAGCGGCCCGACAGCTTTATCAGCCGGATTCAGCAGCTTCCGGTGCAGCTTCTCTCGACCGAGGCGCGGGTCACGATCAACGAGAAAACGGGGACGATCATCATGACGGGGGACGTGGAGATCAGCCCGGTGGTGATCAGCCACAACGGCCTGTCGATTTCGACGATCGCTCCGCCGCCGGTCGCCAGCGTCCGCAATCCGATCGTGACGGATCACACGGCGGTGGGAATCGGCACGACAGGGCAGGCTCCGGGCAATTTTCAGGACCTGATCAACGCGATGGAGCAATTGAAGGTGCCGGCGCAGGACCGCATCGACATCATTAAAGAGTTGTATCGAACGGGAAAGCTTCACGCGAAGCTGATCGAGGAATGATTTGGTTCATGGAGGATGACGTGAATCTGGCGCCGATTTCAACACGTGTGCCGACCCGGCACGAAAAGCTCGTCGAGCAGACGCGCAAATGGGTCGCGCTGACTTTTTTTGAGCCGATGCTGGAAGACGCGCGCAAGGGCCCGTTCCACAGCGACATGCTGGACGGCGGGCGCGGCGGGCAGGCATTTGCGGGGCTGTATGACCAGCAACTCGCGCAGCATATGACGCGTGGGGCGGGGCACAAGCTCGTGGATGCGATCGTTCACCGGATCGAGCAGACGGCGGCGGCCAGGGGGCAGGATCGTTTCGTGAAGTCGGAATCGACGGACGTGGAGCACGAAGGGGCCGATCGTGCGCCACAGGCTCAGCGGAGGGCCAATGTCGCGACAGCTTTCTGATCTGATGAGCGTGCTGACGCAGATGATCGCGGAGCAAAAACGGCTTCTGGCGCAGATGGATCTTCAGCATGCGGCCATGAAAAAGCTGGATTACAAGGCGATGAGTGAGCTGCTGAACCAGGAGGAGGCGGGGCGGCTGCGCTTGGGGTTGCTGGAGGGCCGGCGGCGAAATCTCGCCCGGCAGATCGCCGTGGGTCTCAAGCTTGGCGAGGAGCCGACGCTGGTTCAGTTGGCGGAATTGTTTCCGCAACAGGCGGCCGTGCTGCTGAGTTTGCGGAACGAATTGCGCGACGTGATTGAGAAAATTTCCCGGCGGAGCCAGATGTCGTCGAGGCTGTCCTCGGCGGTTTTGGGGCATTTGAACACGGCGATGCGTTTGCTGGCCTCCGCGGTGGAGCGGGCGGGAGTGTACACGCGGCGGGGCGTCCCCCGGCTGGGGACGCGCATCGGAGCTATGGAAGCCGTTGGATGATTCGACCGGCAGATGATGGACCTCTATGTCGTTGACAGGCGCTCTTAACATCGGTGGCACGGCCCTGACCACGAGCCAGGCCGCGCTCCAGGTCACGGGCAATAACATTGCCAACGTCAACAATCCGAATTACGCGCGAGAAGTCGCGGACGTCAACGCCACGCCCGATCAGCAATTGACCCCGGGCCTGTTCATCGGCACGGGCATCGATCTGTCCAGCATCCAAAGGCAGGTGGATGATGCGCTCAATCAGCGATTGAATTCCAGCGTCAGCGACAACGAATCGGCCAACATCAGCCAGCAATGGTCCGGGCAGATCGAAACGGTGTTTAACGCGTTGGGGGATCAGAATCTGGATACGCAGCTCAGCGGCTTCCTGAGCAGTTGGACGCAGTTGGCCAATTCCCCGACGGATGCGGCCCGGCGGCAGGTCGTGTTGCAGTCGGGCGCGTCGCTGGTCCAGCAGTTCAATGGAATGGCCACGCAATTGGCCAATCTCCAACAATCAGCCGGCCAGCAGTTGACCAATCTGGCATCCAATGCGAACCAACTCGCCCAGCAGATCGCCACGCTCAACCAGCAGATCGCCAATTCCGGAGGCGGCAACAACAGCCTGCTCGATCAGCGCGATGCAGTCGTGCAGAGCTTGGCCAAGCTCGTCAACATCCAGACCGTCAATCAAGGCAATGGAGAAGTGAACGTCTATGTCGGCTCCGAGCCGCTGGTGATCAATGCGTCCAATCGAGGTTTAAAAGTCCAGCAATCGTCCGTCAATGGACAGCCGAATTTTCAGTTGCTCTTTGGCGCCGATAACGGCACCGTGCCGGCCACCAGCGGGCAATTGGGCGCAATGCTCAATGTCCAATCGCAGATGAGCGGCGTCATCGGACAGCTTAACACGCTGGCCGGGGGGGTGATCTTGGGGGTAAATTCGTTTCACCCCAGCGGGCAGGGCCGGACCGGGTTAACCAGCGTGACGGGAACGAGCCAGGTGCTCGATCCAACGGTGGCGCTGAACAGCTCAACAACCGGGTTGGCTTTCTCTCCGGTCAACGGCAGCTTTGTACTGCACACGACCAATGCGCAGACCGGCCTAAGCACGAGCACGCTCGTGCCGGTCAGCCTCACGGGCCAGCCGACGGACACGACGCTGAACAGCCTGGTGACGAGCCTTAACGCGATTCCGAATGTTTCGGCGTCGATCACAGGCGGCAAGCTCAAGATCATGTCGACCGACCCCAACGTGCAGATCAGCTTTAGCCAGGACAGCAGCCACGTTCTGGCGGCCTTGGGAATCAACACGTTCTTCAGCGGCAGCACCGCGGCGAACATGGCGGTGAATTCGACGCTGATGACCAATCCCTCGCTGCTGGCGGCGGCGCAGAACGGTGATCCGGGCGATAATCAGACCGCGCTGGCGATCGCCAATTTGCCCAGCGTGGCGCAGAGCAATTTGGGCGGAGCGACGGTTCATTCGTACTACAGCGGCATGATCAACGATGTCGGCACCGCCGCGTCCAACGCAACCAACGACGCGCATGC
>CAZCKE010000022.1:7140-16041 GCA_964499005.1 uncultured Tepidisphaeraceae bacterium | reverse complement strand
CGAGCGCGACCTCGAGCAGATCGCCTACGCCTACTCGGGCGACGCCTGCGGCGTGAGCCTCAACGATGAAACGATCAACATGTTGCAGCAGCAGCGCGCTTTTCAAGGCGCGGCCATGCTCGTCAACACCGTCAACCAGATGATGACGCAGCTTCTGAATATCACGATCTAGGCAACGGTATGTCGATTCTTCCGGCCGGAATCTCGCGAGTCAGCAATTTGCTTCAGGCAAGCGTACTCTCCTCTTCAATCGATCAGACGCAGCAGCAACTGCTCCTGGTTCAGAACGAGCTCACCACCGGCAAAAGCGTCAACCAGCCCAGCGATAATCCCGCGGCCGCTTCGACGATCATCCAGCTTCAGCAAGGGCAGACGCGGCGCCAAACGTATTCCGCGAACGTCAATTCCGCCTCCGCCCAGCTTGGGCAGGTCGATTCCACGCTGGGGAACCTCACGAATCTGTTGCAGCAGGCGGAGCAGATCGCTTCGGCCGACGTGAACTCCAACGTCACGGCGTCCCAGCGGCAGAGTGATGCGTCGATCGTCCAAAGCCTTTACAACCAGGCCCTGTCGATGGGCAATCAAAGTTTTGAGGGGCAATTCCTCTTCGGGGGGGCCGCGGGATCGACGCAGCCGTTCGTCGAAGCCAATGGGCATGTGCAATTCGTCGGGTCGAGTCAGACGTTGCAGAATACTTATGACGATGGGATTTCACTATCGTTTCAGGTGAACGGGGCTTCCGTCTTCGGATCATTGGCCAGCGGCGCCACCGGTGGGGCGGATATCGCGCCCAGCCTGACCGCCCAAACGCGGATTAGCGACCTGGGCGGCACTTCCGGCAACGGCGCGCAGCTTACGTCATTGCAACTGAGCAACGGAACCGTCAGCAAAACAGTTGATCTTTCCTCGGCAGACACGATTGGCGACGTCATTAATTCGATCAACAACGCCGCGGTCGGCGGCATTACCGCTTCAATTAGCGGGCAGGGGCTTACGCTCACCGGAGCATCCGGTGACAACATCACCGTCACCGATTCCGGCGGCACGACGGCGCAGGATTTGGGGATCAACACGCCCAGTGGCGGAGCCGGGGTGGGCAACCCGGTCGTCGGATCATCGGTGAACCCCAAAGTGACCGATTTAACGCCGGCCTCCGCGCTGCGAAACGGGTCGGGTCTGGACAATTCGGGCCTGGTCATCAGCAATGGGTCAGTCACCAAAACGATTACCTGGCCCAGCGGCGGAACGGTTCAGGATGTGCTCAACGCGATCAACGGGGCGGGCCTGGGCGTGAAGGCGCAGATCAATTCGACGTCCACGGGGATCGAAATACTGAACGCAACCCAGGGAACCTCCCTGAGCGTCGGTGAAAACGGCGGCACGACGGCGACCGAGTTGGGATTACGCACGCTGGATCTGACCACGCCGCTATCGCAATTGAATAATGGCGCGGGCGTCAGCGTCGCCGGAGGGAGCACGGCTGATTTTCAGATTTCGACTGCCGGAGGGGGAACGCCATTTCAGGTGTCGCTCGGCGGCGCTCAAACCGTCCAGGACGTGCTCAATGCAATCAATACGGCCGGCGGCGGCTCGGTCACGGCGGCTTTGGCAACGACCGGCAACGGGATCGTCCTGACCGATACGACCACCGGCAGCGGAACCTTCGCGGTGACCGCCCTGAACAATTCCCGGGCCGCGGCCAATTTGGGGATCGACGTGCCGGCGTCAGGAAACACGATTACCACCTCGGACGTCGGCGCTCCGACATCGACCGGGATATTCGGCAATCTGGCGAAGCTGGCCGCGTCGCTTCAAACCGGCGACCAGGTCGGGATGACCGCCGCCGCCCAGGGAATTCAGGGTGACATCAATCGCACGATCCAGATTCGCGGGCAGACCGGAGCGGTGGAGCAGCAGCTTCAGAGCCGCCAGACTCAATTGACGACCGAAAATACAGCGGCGCAGTCGCTGCTCTCGCAGCTCCAGGACACGGATATGGCGTCCACGATCAGCCAGTTCGAGACGTTGCAGACGGCCTTGCAGGCGAGCCTCCGGACGGCGGCGAATTCCATGAATTTGTCGCTGCTGGATTTCGTGCGATGAAGGTCTGGCACGGCGATTGCTTTGATCGTAGTGCGACGTAGATTGTGATTGATTAATAAACAATCACAAGCGCAAGGCGCAGAAAATTCTGCCGGGAGCGGCAGAACTCGCCGGTTTAAGAATGCGGCTGGAGCCGCTCGGCGGGAAATAACGCAGGATGCGTGGGTTCGTGGGATGCGAACGATTCATGCGGGACGCATGGAAAGGCGCCGTGAAGGCGCCGGGGCGAAAAAAGATCGCCCACGCACAAGGATGCGCTCAAGCAGCGCGGGATGCGCTGATCGGCCGGCGGGAGTTTGCCGGCCGCGAAAGGATTCGCTCACCGCGAAGGATTCGCGTATTGCGAAGGACTCGCACGGTGCGAAGGAATCGCACCGGTTTGTGAAGGATTCGCACCGCTGGTGCGAAGGATTCACGCCGCTGGCGCCGTTGTCCGCGTCGGACGCCAGCAAGGAAAAACACGCGGCATTGGAGTTCGTTATGGAGATCGAGACTTCACGATTCGGGCCCATTTTCGTCGAGGATGATCGCATCCTCACGTTTCCGCATGGATTGCTGGGATTTCCCGATCGCACGCGCTTCGCGCTGATCCAAACCGGGCCGGAGAATTATTTCTTCTGGCTGCAAAGCGCCGACGACGCCGCTTTGGCGTTTGTCGTGACCGATCCGTCCACGTTCTTCCGGGAGTACGCGGTCGCCATGCGGGAGGAAACTCTCAGCGACCTGCAATTCTCGGATGTCAGCACTGCCCAGGTCTTCGTGATCTGCAACAAGGTCGGCGAATGGCTCACGGGCAATCTGCTGGGGCCGATTGTGGTCAACGCGGCGAACCGGATGGCTCAGCAGGTCGTGCTGACCGAGAAGAAATGGACGACGCAGCAGCCGCTGCTGCGCTTGCCCTCTGAAGTTGCGCTGGCCAAGTCGGCCTAGCGTCGGCAACCAATCGGTCGCGTCGAGTGGCCAAGCGCCTTGAGGGCGCGGGGCCTTTCGAAGCGACGCCGGACACGGATGTCTCGGGCGATGGCTCCCCGTACGGGGCGCACTCGCACCGACCCCGCAGGAAGGAGCCTGACCATGCTAGTGCTGTCCCGACAGCGCGATGAAACGATCATGATCGGTGACGATATCGAAGTCACCGTCGTGGATATCCGCGGCGACAAGGTTCGCCTGGGAATTAACGCCCCCAAGGAAATCAGCGTTCATCGCAAGGAAGTCTACGATGCCATTCGTCGTGAAAACAGAGCTGCCGCTCAAATCAAGCCTGAGGACCTTTCAGGGCTTGGCAAGGCGGGCTCGGAGAACCCGGACAAACAACCCAAGAAACCATAGGAATTCGATCTTTGAAACCCCGCGGCCAGTCAAGCGTCGGTTGACGCAATGTGACGCAAGCCCGGGACAAAGCTCAACGCCTTCGCCATCAGCAATCATGGAGGATTGACATGAGCCGCATCAATACGAACGTCGCCTCATTCATCGCACGGACGAATCTGGCGAATTCCCAGGCGCAATTGAACACCTCATTGCAGCGCCTCAGCACGGGCTTGCGGATCAACAACGGCGCGGACGATCCCGCCGGTTTGATCGCCAGCCAGAGTCTCAAGAGCGAAATCGCGGGTCTTCAGCAGGCCGTGAACAACAGCTCGCAGGCTCAGAACACGATCTCCACCGCCGACGGTGCGTTGACGGAAGTCTCGGCCTTGTTGAACGACATCGAAGGCTTGATCGTCCAATCCGCCAACTCCGGCGCCCTCTCGCCCGCGGAATTGCAGGCCAATCAGCTTCAGGTGGACTCGGACATCCAGAGCATCACGCGCATTGCCAGTACGACGACGTTTGCCGGCCTGCACCTGATCGACGGAAGCCTCGACTACATCACCAGCGGAGTGTCAACCAGCGCGATCAGCGCGCTGAGTATCGCCCAGGCGGAGCTGGGCACGCAGCCGAATATTCCCGTAAATATCAACGTGATTGGCAGCGCTAAGTTGGCGGACCTTCAGTTCCGCGCCAGCGCCATCACGCAAAGCGTGACGTTGGACATCGCGGGCAACAACGGCGTGCAGACGCTGTCGTTTGTCAGTGGCACCACCGCTTCTGCCATCGCTTTTGCCGTCAACCGCATCTCCGACAGCACGGGCGTGACGGCGGCATTGATCAATACTGGCAGCCCGACGTCCGGCATCGACTTTCAGAGCTCGGGCTACGGCTCCAAGAGCTTTGTTTCGATTCAGGCCCAGAGCGGCACGTTCACGACGACCGATGCATCCGGCGCGACCAACGAACGCTCGGTCGGCGCCGATGCCGTCGCGACGGTGAATGGCGCTCTGACCGTCGGCGATGGGCAGACCCTCCAGCTCAATACCTCCACGCTCGACATGTCATTGACACTGAACAAGAACTTCGGGCTGGGATCGACCAGTTTCGCGATCACCGGCGGCGGGGCATTGTTCCAGTTGGGGTCGCAGGTCACTTCGGCCCAGCAGATCAGCATCGGCGTCGGCTCGGTCGCCGCCAGCGCGCTAGGAAACAACGCGGTTGGGTTCTTGAATAATATCTCGACCGGCGGCACGGCATCGCTGGTGGGTGGTCAATCGGAAAAAGCCAGCTTGATTATCCAGGCGGCCATCACCCAGGTCACCAGTCTCCAGGGTCGGCTTGGCGCGTTCGAGAAAAATACACTTCAGACCAATGCGACCAGCCTTCAGGTGGCGCTGGAGAACGTCACCAGCAGCGAAAGCAACATTCAGGACACCGACTTTGCCGCCGAGACATCCAATCTCACGCGAGCGCAGATTTTGGTGCAAGCGGGCACTAGCATTCTGGCGACGGCCAATAACACGCCGCAGTCAGTTCTCACACTCCTGCAAGGTCATTAACAATCGTTGATTAGCTGACGTTCAAGAATCCATACAAGGCCCGGTTTTACCGGGCCTTTTTCATTTCGCGCGCACTATATATTGGAAGAGGGGCAACGGTTGGCGCATGCGCCGCCGGTTTGGGCTATGCCGAAAATTCCACCGCACCTATCTAAAGTGACCTTAACGCGCCGTCGATGAGCCGCATAGATCGCGTCTAAGAATCTCGATGGATTCCGGACCGTGGATCTGACGGAGAAGAGGATTGCAAGTGTCGGCTTGCTTGGTCGGCCGCTGCAGTTTGCCCTGTCCTGCCGGCTTTTAAACTGACGGGGAACGAGTTTAGGTCACGGAGAGACAGAATTATGAGCGTCATTAACACCAACGTCAGCTCTTTGATTGCTCAGCACTCGCTGGCCAGGAACAATGCAAATCTTTCCACCAGCTTGCAGCGATTGAGCACGGGTCTTCGCATCAACAGCGGCGCCGATGATCCGGCCGGTTTGATCGCCAGCCAGCGTCTGCAGGAAGAACAAAGCGGCATTCAAACCGCGATCAACAATGCCAGCCTCGCGGGCAACGTCATCGGAACCGCCGAAGGCGGCCTCAACGAAGTCAGTTCCCTGCTGACTCAGCTTCAGGGGCTTGTTGGCCAGGCGGCCAACAGCGGCGGCTTGAGCTCGGATCAGGTGGCTGCCGATCAATTGCAGGTTGACTCCATTCTCTCGACCATTAATCGCATCGCCCAGTCCACGACCTTCGAAGGCCGTCAGTTGCTCAATGGCAACCTCGACTACACGACCAGCAGCGTCGCGACCTCCGCTCTGGGCAACGTGCAGATCAACAGCGCGCTAATTCCCGACGGAAGCAAGGTTGCTGTCGCCGTTCAGGTGGTCAGCTCGGGTAAGACCGCGAAAATTACCTACACCGGCGGAACGGTAACGGGTTCGACGGTCACGCTGCAGGTGGCCGGCAATGCCGGAACGACGCAATTGTCGTTCGCCTCGGGTACAACGGTCAGCGCGATCGCGACGGCGATCAACGGCGTGAAGAACTCGACGGGTCTGTCCGCGCAAGTCAGCGGCACGGATCTGCGAGTAAACTCAACCCAATACGGCTCGACTCAGTTTGTCAGCATTCAGGCGCTGGCTGGCACGTTCACGGGTCTTAGCGCAGGCAAGACCTTCGGCGTGGATGCCGGGGTCACGATCAATGGCGCTGCGGCACAGGTCAATGGTTTGGCCGTCAGCTATCGCAACTCCGGACTGGACGTTGCATTGAATATTGTTCAGTCTGCGGACAAACCGACCTCCAGCACTTATTACATCACCGGTGGCGGTGCGACGTTCGCCCTCGGATCGGAAGTCTCCGAAGCGAACAAAGCTTCGATCGGCGTCGCTTCAGTTTCGACTTCGAATCTCGGCGACAGCGTCAACGGTTTCCTCAGCTCTCTGGAAAGCGGCGGCGCGAACAGCCTTTCGAGCAGCAACCTCACCACGGCGCAGAAAATTCTCAGCAGTGCGATTTCACAGGTGAGCAGCGTTCGCGGTCGTTTGGGTGCCTTCCAGAAGTTTACGATCGGTTCAACGGTCAATACCCTGGGCGTCGCCTTCGAGAACGTTTCGGCTGCCGAATCAGCTATTGCCGATACCGATTTCGCGGCAGAGACCAGTAACTTGACGAGAAATCAGATTCTCTCCCAGGCTGCGACGACCGTTCTTGCTCAGGCCAACGCGATTCCCAATCAGGCGCTGACCCTGCTGAAGGGCTGATCCTGAAATCAGCAACTCAGTAGTCAGATTCATGTCGTAGATGAGACGGCCCCCGAGCCTTTCTGGATCGGGGGCCGATTTTTTGCGCTCGTCCCATAAAGAGCCTGATCGGCATAATTCCATATTTGTTTGCTCGGTTACCCGTGCCGTTGCGATTCTTTGAGGGTTGATCGCCCCATAACCGGGCATTGCTAGGCCCATCCGCCAATCTCGAAGATTGCTCAAGTTCCCGGACGATTATTTGTGCGGTTCGTAATCGAAGCCACACAGGTCGGGAGATCCGCTTCGATTCGCTCCCTCTCAAGGAAAGGAGCACCCGTTTCCATGAAGGGCCCCAAATCGGTCCCTTGAACAACGCCTGGCCGGCAAGGCTTTAAAGGAAGTCGGCAAGTGTCAAAGGAAAGGTTTTTGGAAAGGCCGCCACCGAAGACGGGGCGGACGCGGGCCCGCAAAGCCACGCGGTAACACTGTCACGGAGAGACAAATATGAGCAGAATTAACACCAACGTCAGCTCGCTGATTGCACAGCGATCGCTGTCGCAAAACAATCAGGCCCTGCAAACCAGCCTGCAACGCTTGAGCACGGGCCTTCGCATTAATACCGGCGCCGATGATCCGGCCGGTCTGATCGCCAGCCAGAACTTGCTCAGCGAACAGTCGGGCATTCAGACGGCGATCAGCAATGCCAGCCTCGCCGGCAATGTCATCGGAACCGCCGAAGGCGGCCTGAACGAAGTCAGCTCCCTGCTGATTCAGCTTCAGGGCCTGGTCAGCCAGGCGGCCAATAGTGGTGGTCTGAGCTCGGACCAAGTGTCTGCCGATCAGTTGCAGGTCGACTCGGTTCTCTCGACCATCAACCGTATCGCGCAATCCACGACCTTTGAAGGCCGTCAATTGCTGAATGGCAATTTAGACTATACGACCAGCAGCGTCGCGACCTCCGCTTTGAGCAACGTGCAGATTAACAGCGCGTTGATTCCCGACGGCGGCAAGGTCGCCGTCGCCGTGCAGGTCGTCAGCTCGGGCAAGACGGCTGCCATCACCTACACCGGCGGCACGGTGACCGGCTCAACGGTCACGCTGCAGGTGGCGGGCAACGCGGGCACGACCCAGTTGTCCTTCGCTTCGGGCACGACCGTGAGCGCGATCGCGACGGCGATCAACGGCGTGAAGAACTCGACAGGTCTGTCCGCTCAAGTCAGCGGCACGGACCTGCGGATCAACTCCACGCAGTTCGGTTCGACGCAATTTGTCAGCGTTCAGGCCCTGTCAGGCACGTTCACGGGCCTGAGCACCAACAAGACGTTCGGCGTGGACGCCAACGTGACGATCAACGGCGCCGCGGCGCAGGTGAACGGCTTGGCGGTCAGTTACCGCAATTCGGGCCTGGACGTCTCGCTCAATATTGCTCAGAGCGCCGACCTGCCGACTTCCAGCACCTTCTATATCATTGGCGGAGGCGCGACTTTTGCCCTTGGTTCAAAGGTGACGGAAACCAACAAAGCCTCGATCGGCATTGGTTCGGTTTCCACCGGCAGCCTTGGTGATTCCGTCAATGGCTTCATCAGCTCGCTCGGCAGTGGCGGAGCCAATAGCCTTTCGAGCAATAACCTGGTCGTCGCGCAGAAGATCTTGGACAGTGCGATCTCGCACGTCAGCAGCCTTCGCGGCCGACTGGGCGCGTTCCAGACGTTCACCATCGGTTCGACGGTGAAGAGCCTGGGTGTGGCGTTTGAGAATGTCTCGGCGGCGGAATCGGCGATTGCCGACACCGACTTCGCGGCGGAAACCAGTAACCTGACCCGGGCACAGATCCTGAGCCAGACGGCCACCACCGTCTTGTCGAATGCCAACTCACAGCCCCAGCAGGTTCTCACGCTGCTCCAACACGCTTGATGGTGGATTCGTAAAGCCTTCTCCCAAGGCCTTTCCACACCCCCGGTCCTCACGACCGGGGGTGTTTTGCTTTTCGATAAATGAAACTTGCCTTCATTGCGTGCGAGCGTGTTCTACGTCATCATCCGGCCCGATGGCTCAGCCCGTCACTTCGCCCGCTTCATCCACATCCGATGATCGCCCCGTCATCCCCGGCGCCCGCATTTCGTTGGCCCTGGTGCTGGCGGTTCATTTGTTACATTATTTTGATTGGGATTTTTTTGAGGGACTTTTTCCAC
>CAZCKE010000022.1:0-7130 GCA_964499005.1 uncultured Tepidisphaeraceae bacterium | reverse complement strand
AGCGCAGCCGGTCCAGCTCATACACGGTTGCTGCTAGCGGCGCTTGTCCCACGAATTCAAGGGGCGATGTTTCCGGGCCGGCCTCCCAATGATGCGCATGCCTTAACGTTGATGGGATCATTGGGGACGGCGTTCCTTTTTTCATTCATGATCACGGCGCCGATTTTCGGATGGTTTGCGGATCGAATGTCGCGTTGGCTGCTGGTGGGCATCAGTGTGATGCTTTGGAGCTTGGCGACTGGAGCTTCGGGACTGGCGCCGACCTTCACGATTTTGTTGATCACTCGTCTGCTCGTTGGTGTGGGGGAAGGGGGCTATGGACCGTCTGCGCCGACGATTATATCCGATTTGTATCCGGTCAAACGGCGAGGATCGGTATTGGCTTGGTTTTACATGGCGATTCCGGTTGGCAGCGCCCTGGGATACATACTCGGGGGCGCGGTTGAACATTATTTTGGATGGAGAAAGGCGTTCTTTGCCGTGACGCCGCCGGGGTTGTTGTTGGGTCTATTTTGCTTTTTCAGGAAGGATCCGCCTCGCGGGGCCATTGATGCCGCCTCTCCGAGAGCAAGGAAAATCACACTTCGTGATTATTTGGTTTTACTGCGCATTCCCTCGTACCTTCTCGATACGGTGGGGATGACGGCGATGTGCTTTGCCATCGGCGGCATTTCGTTCTGGATGCCGACTTATATCGCTCAAAGGCCCGGCGCCGGTGATCTGTCGCACGTAAATCTCGTCTTCGGCGGGCTTACAGCCCTGGCTGGAATTACTGGCACGCTGGCGGGAGGATTCGCCGGCGACGCGCTGCGGTCGCGCTTTTCCGGATCTTATTTTCTGGTCTCCGGGATCGGCATTCTTCTGTGTTGCCCCTTCATTCTCCTCATCCTTGTATTGCCGTTTCCACTGGCTTGGGGCGCGATTTTTCTCGCCGAATTCTGGCTCTTTTTCAACACCGGCCCATCTAATACGATCCTGGCCAACGTCACGCATCCGTCCATTCGATCGTTGGCTTTTGCAGTCAATATCTTTTTGATCCACGCTCTGGGAGACGCGGCGTCGCCGCCCATTCTGGGAAGCGTCGTCAGCCACTTCGGCTGGTCCAAGGCATTTTGCGTCGTGACCGCCGTCACCGCGCTGGCTGGAATCCTCTGGACGCTGGGCGCCCGTCATCTGGAAAAAGACACCCAGCGCGCCATCCACGTATTGACGTGAGCGACCTCTCAAGCCGGCTTGAGAATCCGCTCCAGCGGCACAGCCGGATCTTTGAGCATTTCCTCATTGCCCTCGATTCGCACGCGCTGCTTTACCAGATCAGACAGCAATGGAGCGTCGCCGCTTTGCCCCAGCGCGATCGCCTGTACGATTCGCCCGTCCCTGGCGATCCCCAACTCCACGCACGCCGGTGTTTCGAGGTTCGGCGTACCGCGAAGGACCCGGCGATCCACCAGCTTCCCCTCTCCCCACACCCCCAGCGATAGCCCCAGCACTTCGCTGTCAAAAAAACTGACCGCGTCGTATCGGGCGTCGCCTCCGGCCATATTCGTGCCGGCGATTTTTCCCGTGGTGGCCGCCCCTTCCCAATGTTCCATCAGCCGATGCTTGCCAAATAGCGGATCAAAAACCGCCGCGCAATCACCCGCCGCATAAATATCCGCCAGGCTCGTCCGGCATTGCTCGTCCACCAGCACCGCTCGTTCGGCGGCGATCGGCGTGCCGCGAAGGATCTCCACATTCACTTGCATGCCGACGGCCGCCACGGAGAAATCGCAATCGATCGCTTCGCCCGACGCCAGGACCGTCCGTTGAACACGCCCATCGCCTTCGACGCGCAGCACCGGCGCGTTGGCATGCACGACGATTCCATGCTTTTCCAAAAACAGCGTGATGAATCGCCCGAGTGTTTCGCCCGCGAATCGGTCCCACGGATGACCTTTGGCCAGCGCCAGATCCACCTGCAGCCCCAGGCGCGATAGCGAGCCGGCAACTTCCACGCCCAGAACCCCACCTCCAACCACCACTGCCCGTCCGCGCGTTCCCAGTGTGTTGAGTCGTCCATCGCGCTTGGCTTTTTCAGCCGCGTGCTGCAACCGCTCCGCATCATTGAGCGTTCGCAGATAAAACAGATTCGGCAAATTCGCGCCCGGCGCCCGCAATAGCGCCGCAGTTCCCCCGGTCGCGATCAGAAGAGAATCGAACGATAACTCTTCCGCATTGTCCAGCGTCGCGCAATGCCTTGAGGTATCCAGGTGCGCCACGCGCCGTCCGCTGCGCAATTGCACGTGGTTTTCGACGAACCACTCCGCCGGCTGCGTGAATAATTTACTCCGATCCATCTGTCCGCGCAGGAATTCCTTGCTCAGTGGGGGGCGATGGTAGGGGCGGCTGATTTCCTGCCCGACCAGCATCAAATCCCCGCGCGAATCGATCTGGCGAATTGCCGCGGCCGCCTCGCTGCTGGCCAGCCCGCCTCCGATGAGAAGATATTTAACGTGCAGTGAACTCATCTGTCTGTCCCATATCCACTTACCACATTTTAGGAGCATCTTCTACACGACGACGACTCTAATCCCACGGCGTCCTTTCAGATACAGGGGCATCGGCCAAATTGCAGCCGCCTCTGTAAGAACAATCGCAAGGCCAATCACGTTCCCAAATCGTGTCTTGACATCCATGGGTTTGCAAAGGATAATTAATCCTATAATCCGGATTAATGGATGAATAGAAAGCCTGCTCAAAACGATGAAATTCTCGGTCAAATGGCCGCTTTGGCCGATCCGCTGCGCCTGCGCATCCTCCGCCTGATCGAGTCGCGCGAGCTGGGCGTCGCCGATTTGTGCGACGTGCTTCAACTGCCCCAATCCACCGTCAGCCGTCATCTGAAATTGCTATCCGATCTGTATCTTCTGGCCGGCCGCAGCGTCGGCACCAACAATCTTTATCGCGTCAATGATCAGGTCGGTGCCGCTGCCAAAAAGCTCTGGCTCCTGGCCCGCGAGCAGACTCGGCAGTGGCCGTCGATGATGCAGGACCAGCTTCGCCTTGAACGGCTCCTTCATCAGCGCAATGGAAGCAAGCAATTCTTCGCCGGCGCCGCCGGGCAATGGGACAAGCTGCGCGGCGCGCTTTATGGCCAGGCGTTCAGCGCCGCCGCCGGATTCGCTCTGCTTCCGCGAACCCTCGTTGTTGCCGACCTGGGCTGCGGCAGCGGGCCGATTGCCGCTTCCATCGCGCCGTTTGTCGCTCGAGTGATCGGCGTGGACAACTCCTCCGCCATGCTCCGCGCCGCCAAAAAAACACTGGCGGGCCTTGCCAATGTCGAACTTCGTCGTGGCGATCTCGCTTCGTTGCCGATTGATGATGCGTCCTGCGACGCCGCGATTCTTGTCCTGGCCCTCACGTATGCTGCCGATCCGGCCATCGTCATTCGTGAAATGTCCCGCATTCTCAAACCCGGCGGTACAGCCGTCGTGATCGATCTGCTGCCCCACGGCCGCGACGATTTCCGCCGCGAGATGCGCCAGCGCTGGCAGGGATTCGAATCCTCGCAGATTCGCCAGTGGATGGGCGAAGCCCATTTGGATCTCACGGCACAGCGGCCATTGCCTCCGGAAAAAAGCGTCAAGGGCCCCGCCCTGTTTCTCGCGACCGGAGAACGTCATGCCTGAATCCAATCCCATTTTCTCAAGCAACCTGGGTTTCCCGCGCATCGGGCCCAACCGTGAGTTGAAAAAATCGCTGGAGGCATTTTGGTCCGGGAAAATCAGCGAAGAATCACTGCGCGCCACCGCCGCGGACATCCGTAAAGCCAATTGGTTGCTGCAAAAAGGGCGAGGGATCGACCATATCCCCTCCAATGATTTTTCTCTCTACGATCACGTTCTGGACACCATTGCCATGGTTGGTGCGGTCCCTCCGCGGTTTGGTCCTCCCCAGCCGATCGATTTGCCAACCTATTTTGCGATCGCGCGCGGCGTGCCGGGCGTCGCTGCCCTCGAATTGACCAAGTGGTTCGACACCAATTACCACTATCTCGTTCCCGAATTTGAGCCCAATCCATCGTTTCGCGTCGCATCCACCAAAGCAGTCGACGAATTCAAGGAAGCCAAAGCTCTGGGCGTGCATACCCGCCCCGTCCTGCTGGGCCCCGTCTCATTTCTCCTGCTGGGTAAAACAAAGCGGCCCAATATCCGCTCGCTCGACTTCATCGACGACCTCGTCCCGGTTTACGAGCAAATTTTGAAAGAGCTTTCGGATGCCGGCGCCGATTGGGTGCAAATCGACGAACCCTGCCTGGTCCTTGATCTCGATCCGGCCGCTCACGTCGCGCTGGCTCGAGCATACGGCCGTTTGGCAAAACAACGCCTCGACATTCTCCTGGCCACTTACTTTGGCGATCTCGCCGACAATCTCGACATTGCCCTGAATTTGCCCATCGCGGCTCTTCATGTCGACCTCGTCCGCGCGCCGCGGCAGTTGGATCGCATCGTAGCTAAACGTCCGCCCGGCTTGTCTCTCTCTCTGGGCCTCGTCGATGGCAGGAACATCTGGAACACCGATTTGTCAGCCGCCTTGGATCAGGTTGAAAAAGCTGCCGCGGCGCTGGGCCCCTCGCGAGTGATGGTCGGCCCCTCCTGCTCCCTGCTTCATGTTCCGGTCGATTTGGATTCTGAGCTTGATCTGGGCCTACAGCTCAAATCGTGGCTCGCATTCGCCAATCAGAAATTGGATTTGATGGCCACGCTCACCAAGGGAGCCAATAAAGGCCGCGCCGCCATAGCCGAAATTCTCGATCAAAACGCTCGAATCATGGCCGATCGCCGAAGCTCATCACGAATCCACAACGCCTCCGTTGCCGCCCGCGCCGATTCCCCGGCGCCCGATCTGCTTCGCCGTCGTTCGCCGTTTCCCGTCCGCAAAATTGCCCAGCAGCGTCGATTTGCGCTGCCGGATTTTCCAACCACCACGATCGGCTCTTTTCCGCAAACCCCGGAGATTCGCGCCGCCCGTGCCGCGAACAAATCCAATCGCCTCTCCAATGCCGATTACACCGAATTTCTGCAATCCCAAATCCGCCAGGCAATCCAATTCCAGGACGAGATTGGCATCGATGTTCCCGTCCACGGCGAGTTCGAGCGCAACGACATGGTCGAATACTTCGGCGAGCAACTGGATGGCGTCGCCGTCAGTGCCAATGGCTGGGTCCAAAGCTACGGCTCCCGTTGCGTCAAACCGCCGATCATTTTCGGCGATGTCCGCCGGCCCGCGCCAATGACTGTTCAATGGTCCGCCTATGCCAAATCCCTGACTTCCAAACCCATCAAAGGCATGCTCACCGGCCCCGTCACGATTCTTCAATGGTCCTTCGTGCGCGACGATCAACCGCGCGAGCGGACCTGCCGCCAGATCGCCCTGGCCATTCGCGACGAGGTAGCCGATCTCGAATCCGCCGGCATCGGCATGATTCAAATCGATGAGCCGGCCCTGCGCGAAGGCCTGCCTCTGCGAAAAGCCGATTGGCCCGCTTATCTCCGCTGGAGTGTCGATGCGTTTCGTCTTGCCTCTGCCGTGGTCCGCGACGACACGCAAATTCACACGCATATGTGCTATTGCGAGTTCAACGACATCATCGAATCGATTGCCCAGCTCGATGCCGACGTGATTTCCATCGAGACCTCGCGCAGCGGCATGGAATTGCTCGCGGCCTTTGCCCGCTATCGCTATCCCAACGACATTGGCCCCGGCGTCTACGATATCCATTCACCACGCATTCCGACAGTCGATGAAATGATCGAGCTGCTTGCCCGGGCTCTTGCGGTCCTCGATCCCGGCCAGATTTGGGTCAATCCTGATTGCGGCCTCAAAACCCGTCAATGGGATCAGGTCAAGCCCGCACTGGCCAACATGGTTCAGGCTGTCCGGGTGCTGCGCTCTCAATCGGCGGCGCGCGATTCGTCACGAATCGTCGGGAGCGCGAAATGAGCGATCCAGATGAAAAATTCATGGAGCAAGCACTGGCCGTTGCCGCCGAAAGCTTGGAGAAAGAGGAATTGCCCCTCGGCGCGGTGGTTGTTCTCCAAGGCACCATAATCGCCGCGGCCCATACGCGGGAGCGAGCGCAAGGCCGCTTTTTCGTTCATGCGGATTTGCTCGCGCTTGAGGAGAACGTATGCGCATTTCAGTGGAATTGACCCCACGGGATTTTGACACGCTCGGGCGAGATTTGCAGATCGTTCGGGAGAAGCTGACCGGAGCGGATACAATCAACGTGCCGGATATCCTTCGCTTCCCCGTGCGCAGTTGGGAGGGTTGCGGCGCGGCCAGGCAATATTTTGCCCGTGTCGTTCCACATATCCGCGCGATGGATATTGATCCGGATACGCCTCTGCCGATGGGTCAATTTCTTTGCCAGCATGGAATCAGCGAAGTTTTGGTCGTGAACGGAGACAAACCCCAGGATCAAAATCGTAAAATCTTTCCGACGACCAGCGTGCAGGCCATCGCCAAATTCAGGCGCGAGCTTCCCGGCATTACCGTCTATGCCGCGCTCGACCCGTATCGGGGCAACCTCTGGGAGCAGCGCCGGTCGCTTCAGGAGAAGCTCGATTCGGGCGCGCATGGTTTTTTCTCCCAGCCGATTTTTGATACTCGTCTCATGGATATTTACTCTGAATTTGTCGATGCGGATAAAGTCTTCTGGGGCGCCTCGCCGGTATTGAGCCAGAGCTCCAGGCAGTATTGGGAAAACGTCAATCGCGTTGTGTTCACGAGGGATTTTGAATCGACAATGACCTGGAATCGCGGCATGGCCGCCGCCGTGCACCAGCGCGCCAGGGAAATCGGGTCCAACGTTTATTTCATGCCCATTCGGGCTGATCTGATGGAATATCTTGGCGGCATCGTGTAGAGATTGCCGCCCTATAACAAAGGAGAATTCAGATGACTCGTCTCATGTCACCCCCCTCCAAGCCCAGGAAGGCAGCTGCCGCGCTCGAATTCAAGGTAAGGGACCTCGCCGTCGCCGACTGGGGACGCAAGGAAATCATGCTCGCACAGCAAGAGTTGCCCGGCCCGATCGCCGTTGGCGAGGAAGAACGGCACCCCCAGACCCCCCAAGGCCTGCCCATTCC
>CAZCKE010000021.1:0-19463 GCA_964499005.1 uncultured Tepidisphaeraceae bacterium | reverse complement strand
GTTTGCTTGCCACGGGGGTGGTAGGGTTTTGCAGCATTTCGCGGGGCGATTTTTTGCCCCCCTGCGGGGGAGCATGGTTCATGAAGGGGATCATCTGACCCTCTGGGGGACATCCGATCTGGCGAAAGCGGCCAACATTTCGGGGGTATTGGAGGTATTTACATGGTCGGGCAAACCGGTGGCCCGCAAGCCGATTTCCGGGCGATTGAAGGCGGGCCAGAGCCGATCTCTGGCGAAATTTTCGATCGATGACCTATTGAATGGCAATGATATTAAAAGCGTGTGCGTATTGACTCGAATCGCCGGTGGCGGGCAGCGGCATGAGAACTTCACGGCCTTGGCGCCTTGGAAATGGATCACATTGCCAAAACCGCGAGTGCTGTATTCATTGCGAAACGGATCGCGAGGCATCGAGTTGAGAGCCCGAACAAACCAAGTCGTTCCGTTCTTTCACGCGGAAATCGAAGGAGCGGAGGGGCATTTCGACGGTGACTGGCAAATCCTGCGGCCGGGCAGGACCTATACGATGCCATGGATTGCCCATAGTGATTTAGGAGCCGAAATACCCGGCCTGTCCGAGGCGCGTAAGAAGCTCAAAACATTCAGTCTTTACGACACCTATCTTCACGAGGAAAACAGAGGAGGGAAATCGCGATGAGATTGTTTCCCGCACGAATGGGACCCGTTGTCGCCTTTATCGCATTTGCGATGGCGTTTGGTTTCAACGTTGCTTCCACCATGGCGCAGCGGATGTATCCCGTCAGCGTGCTGCCGGACAAAAAAGACGGCGTTTACAAAATCGGTGAGACGATCACCTGGAACTTGACCGTCACGAGCCGAGCCACTACGCGATATACCTCGGCGCATTACATCCTGAAAAAATGCGGGATGACGGTCTTCAAGGAAGGCGACATCGATCTTTCGAGCGGCTCGGCGACGATTCAATCGTCGCTGGATGAGCCGGGGACGATCATGGTGGAGGTGCATCGCGGCGCCAGCCGCACGCGCATCGGGCTGGGAGGCGCGGCAATTGCGCCGGAGCAGATCAAGCCATCGTTGCCTCGGCCGGACGATTTTGACGCATTTTGGGCGGCGAAGGTCGCGGAGTTGGAGAAAATTCCGCCCAACGTGCAACTCGAGGAAGCCGATTCGGGCAATCCCAATGTCCAGTATTTCAAAGTGACGATGGACAACGTCAACGGCAAGCATATTCATGCGCAGTTGGCATTGCCGAAGAAGGAGGGGAAATATCCGGCGATCCTGATGCCGCAGTGGGCGGGTATTTACAGCCTGCCCAAATCGCGCGTGGTGGATCGGGCAAAGACAGGCTGGATCGCGATCAACATCATGCCGCACAATCTGCCCTTCGATCAGCCGGACTCATATTACCGGCAGCAAAGCCGGACGCTGGGCAATTACGCGATGATCGGAGCCGAGGATAAGGACACGAGTTATTTCGTGGCGATGTATTTGTCGGTATATCGCTGCGCGGATTACCTGACCAGCCGGCCGGAATGGGATGGGAAGAATCTGGTCTCGATGGGGACCAGCATGGGGGGCCAGCAGACGATCGTGATCGGCGGGCTGTATCCCAAGATCACGGCGATTTTGGCGCTGGTGCCATCCTCCTGCGATGTCGGCGGGCAGACGCAGGGCCGCTTGATCGGATACCCCAACTGGGGCGACCAGGCGAAAAAGAACCCGAAGATTCTGGAGACGGGCCGGTATTTCGACCCGGTCAATTTCGCGTCGCACATCAAATGCCCGGCATTGATTTCGATGGGTTTCATCGACGAGACCTCGCCACCAGCGGGGGTTTACACGGCAATCGATCAGATGCAGGGGACGGTCGAGGCGTTTCCGCTGGTTGATTCGGATCACCAGGGCGGCGCACCCAGCGGGCCCAGACAGGTGCCGTATGTGAAGCGGGCCGAATTGTGGCACAAGGCAATTGCCGCGGGGGAACCAGTCCCCCCGCCGCTGTCGAATTAGGCTCTCCTAGTGAAGCACGAGGCGGATGGCCTGGGCAATCCACGAATCGACCGTGGGTGAGATGTCGATCGCCAAGCGGTGGACGTAGAGAGCCGCCAGGATGCCGCAGAAGACGTCCATCGTGTAATGGGCGCGGAGCACGAGCACCGCACTGATTTCAAAGAGCGCGATCGCGCAGCCGATGATGCCAACGGCGCCGAAGCTGGACGCGAGCGGCTCAAAACAGGTACTGTATGTGAAACGCGCCGACGTGTAGCTCAAAGCAACTGCCGCGGGCCAGCCGGCCCCCGCCAAATAAGTGATTGCGCCTGCGGCGAAGTTGTCGGAATTCGTTGATTTCAATATGGACTAGAGTTGTACCCAGCACGGCGATACCATTAATCCTCATGAAACGAGCGAGTGTTCGGCATGGAGAATTGGCTACAAACGATTGGTGGCTTCCATTTGAAATGGAGAGGTGGCCGATCGTTTTTGCGGTCGGCTTCGCGATAGCATCGTTATTGACCTCTTCGGCCAGCGCGCTATGGGACGGACACTTTTTGAGACTGGACCACGGGATTCAGCCTCTGTCACATAACTGTTCCACCCTTGTCGATTTTCTTCTTCTTGATCCTCTGATCATCTATTTGCTCTGTTTTAACTTTGCTTCTACAAAATCACTCAAGATAAACGGGAAACCTTTTGTCAGTGGTCCTTCTTGGACCATGAGAGTTTTTGCCTTAGTACTTGCCCTAACTACAACGGTGATTTACGCCGCTCAATTTATGGATGGAAACACACATGATGTGATGCAGGTCAATCGAGGCATTGGCGGAATCACCCTCACAGGTTGGACGATTTATCTCTGGACAGGAATATTTCTGTTCATTTTTACTTCGGGTTTAGTGCATCAATCAAAATATTTCGTCAGTGTGTTTCGCTTTTCAGTTTCAAAGATTAGGTATGAACCCCTGCATCCGGACGACGCAGGCGGATTTTCACAGTACGCCATACCGGCAAGTCGCTATCTTTATGTTGTCGTACTGCTGTTTGCAATCGGAACAATGTTTTGGATACAAGACAAATTCATCACTCCTTATCATACAGGATTGCGAGTTGCAGTCGTCATCATTTTTATCGCTCTCACCTTGGGGCTCGTCCTAGCACCGGTTTTAAAATTGCGGCAGATGATGTCCTGTGCCCGAAGCCATATCATCGCTCAAGTCAACTTGGCTTTCGAAGATCTATTGAACAATGCTAAGATTGGATCCGAAACGGGTAACGTCGCTTTTGAAGCAAAAGCCAAAGAATTGATCGAACTTCGTAATGCAATGAATAACTTTCCCGCATGGCCGCTTAAAATCATTAGCCTACTAAGTTCAGGCGGGGTCTTTGTATCTTCGGCCATCGCCGCTTGTTTACCTGAAGTCATTTCTATTATTCGCGGCAAGTAACATAGCCCACAGCTGATTTGAATGTGAGCGATCAGCTATATCTGCTTTTCCACTTGAAGTAACGATTTAAGCTGTTGCTCGATCTGTTGCATGAGCGGGTCGGCCGCGCCGCGTTCGCCTCGCTCGGGCGTGACTTCAATAGGAGTTCAGACGGTGACGGTCGTGTGCATGGGGCCGTGAATGCGGACCTTGTCGGTCAGGTCTTCCTCAAATCGCTCGACGGTTTCGAGCAGGCGCTGGGGCTTGGGATTGGCTCGCACGTAATCGGGTGGATAATTGAAGAGCTGCTGGGCGAGGTAAAGATCGGCAAGCTGCTTCCAGCGGCGCTGGCGCTCGGGTTCGTCGATCTCATTTTTGGTCATGTCGGGGAGGATGGCCGTTCGCAGACGTTTCACGCGGCTGGGGATCGAGTCGTGCTGCGGGCCCTTGACCCATTCATTTTCAAGTGGCACGAGAATGGCATCGGTCAATTTCTTAAGGCGCTCGCCGATTTCGCCGCCTTCGGCCCGGCCGAGGTATTCCAGTTCCTTGAGTGTCAGCAAAGCGTTGCCGACGTTGTAGATTCGCTCGACGAGAGGGAGATTTCGTTTGGGCTGCCAGGAGAGACGGGCCTCGATTTCGTCCAGGACACGAGTCACGGCGGCCTCGATGTTGCCGTCGAATCGGTATCGAATCGCAATCGGATGGACGACGACCTTGCGGGGCGGATCCATCTTGGCGCGTTTTTTGGCGGCGGAGCGGGCCATCATGGCGGTGCCCTCGAGCAGATCATTGAGGCGTTCATTGGTACGGGAGATGAATCCCTCGGGGAAGATTACCAAAGGGCGCTCGCCGGTCTCGAGGATTTCGATGGCGGTATTGAGGGCAGTGCGGTCGATTCCTTCGCGGTAGATGCTGAAAGCGCCCGCGCGGGAGAGCAGGAATCGCTGGAGTTTGTCCTGCATAAATGCGTGCCAGCTGGCCATGATGAACAACGGGCTGCCGACTTGGCGGGCGAGCATGCCGACGACGAGCGGATCTTCATCGCGGCTGTGGTTGGGGGTCAACAGTATTCCATGACCGGCTTTGATGGATTCGCGGAGACGGTTGGTTTCTTTGCATTCAACGTTGACCACGCCGTATTTTTTGCGAAGTAGCCGGATTGCGTAGAGGCCCAGGATGCGAGGCCAGATGCGGCCGTGATGGGGCGGCACGGGCACGTACGGTTTGTCGATGACGACGTTCTGCATGGATGAGACCGGCGATAGGGTGATTCAGAAGCCGCCGTGTGTCAAACACGCGCGAATAAGCGCCGATGGCGTTTGAAATCACGCGTCGTCTGACGGTCCGTGAAATAGCTTCTAGCAACCACGAATATCCGAGTTGTATGGGCGCGGCGCGGGACACGCCGGGATGCACCGTCGAGTCTGACAGGAATTATTTCACGATGATGTCGAAGGGCGCCGCAAGAACGAATGGCTTCTGCTGAAGCAGCAGCATGACCTGGATTTGCCGGCCGATGCTTTGCCGCATGGCGGGCGGCAGGGCACGCCACGCGCTCTCGACGCCGATCGACAGGTGCGGCACGATCGGCGATCGGGAGCTGGAATCGTCACCGCTGGCAGCGGCGAAGATGTCGGCAAAGGTTTTTGGCGCCGGCAGGACGCGGACATCGTATTCGCCGGGCTGGAGGTCGGCCTGCTTGGCGGCGTAGGCAATGGCATCCTGAATGCCGCCGATCTGGTCGACCATTCCCAGATCGCGCGCCTGTTTGGCCGAGAAAATGCGGCCGCGCGCGACGGCATCGATGTCCTTGATTTTGCCCTGGCGAGTGGTCATCACGCGCTGAGTGAATTGATCGTACGTATCGTGCATCCAATTGGTGACCTGTCGGCGCTGGCGGTCGGTCCATTCGGCATTGGAGCTGAACAGATCGGCGTTGCGGCCGCGCAGAAATTCTTCCGCGTTGAGGCCCAGCATCGTGTAAAGGTCTTTGGTGACGATTTTTCCACCGACGACGCCGATGGAACCGACGATCGCGGTGGGATCGGCAAAGATGTAATCGCCGCTGCTGGCCAAATAATATCCTCCGCTGGCGGCTTCGGAGCCGATCGAAATGATGACCGGTTTGCTCTTGGCAACGCGGCGAGAGGCCTGCCACATGACTTCGCTGGCCAGCGCACTGCCGCCGGGCGAGTCGATGCGAATGATGACGGCTTCGATTTTGTTATCCCGCTCGGCGGTTCGCAGTGCTTGCCGCATGGTGTCCGAGCCGATGTTTTCCGACGTGCTGAGAAGCCCCCCGCCGCCGGAGCCATCGACGATGACGCCGTCGGCGTAAATGACCGCGACTCCCGCACGGGTCGATGCGGCCGGCTTGCGCGACAGCAGCGAGAACAACGCGAACGGGCTGGAGAGATCCACCTGCTCATGGGCGGCCTGCCCATAATCGGCAACCAAATCCACTTTCTGGCCCAGCTCGTCGGCCATCAGTCCGCGAAGTCCGTCTTCATCGACCAGATGATCCACCAGGCCGCGCTTCTTGGCGATTGTGCCGGTGATCAGGGAATCGTCGATGATCTCTTTGACGTCCTGGCGCGATAAATTGCGGCTGATGCTGATCGTGTCCACGATCTGATCGTAAAGGGAATCGGCCAGCTTGTTCAGCTCTCCCTTGAATTCATCGCTGGCATTGAGGCGGGTGTATTCTTCGGAGGCTCCTTTGTACTCGCCGATCTGGACGTAGTCCGCTTTGACGCCGACCTTGTCCATGAGCCCCTTGAGGAAGGTCAACTCAAATCCGACGCCGGGGATTTCGATCTCGCCGCCTTCCATCATGCAGACATCCGTAGCACCGCATGCGGCGACATAGGTATCGGTGTCGTAGGCATCGGCGTACACGAAGGTTCGTTTGCCGTCGCGGCGAAGGGCATTGAGCGCGTCGCGCAATTCGATGGCCTGCGAAAGATTCAATCCTGAGTCGCCCAAGGTGATCAGAACGCCTCGGACATCGTTGTCCTGCCGAGCGTGATCCAATCGGTCCAGAAGCACCCGCAGGGTAAGGCCCTGACCCGGGTCGCCGCCCATCCAGGAGAAGTCGGCCGGCTTTTCTGAAATTGGATTGGTCAGGTCGAAATACGCCACCTTGGGAAGCTTGGCCTTCTGGTTGTCCTTGGCGTTCATCCGGGCGATCAATTCATCGGGAGTGGGCAGTTTTCCATCGGGCTTGGCGGCGTCGGCTGCCGGCGACTTGGCCTGAACACGACCGCCAGCAAGTTGAGCCCCCGCAGGTTTCATGGCCGCGCCGGATGGGGAGGTCGTGGGCTTGGCCGGCTGAGTCGTCGAATCGGCCGATGCCCCAATTGCAAGTAATGAAAGCAGCGCTATCGCCGCCATGCTCAATCGGATCATAAATGGCTCCTTGGCGTGGAGATTCGCTCAATACTATAAGATTCGCCGCCCCGTTGATTCAACTCGAATCACGCCTGACTGTTATCGACCAGCCGACCGTCCGGACGCCAACGGCGCGCAAGTCGGGCAAGGGTCAGACGATGCCGTCGAAGATACTTGCGGCGACCCCTTCCTTCCGTGGATATTACCCGTTAAGAGACTGCTAAACCATGCAAAAGAGCGCTACCGTGCAAAAGATCCTGCTGGATACGGATATTGGGGATGATATCGACGACGCAATGGCGTTGGCGCTGATCTGCGCCTGCCCCGAGGTCCAATTAGTTGCGGTCAGCACGGTTTTTGGAAACGTCTCGGCTCGTGCCCGGCAGGCCCGGACCATCCTTCAAATCGCCGGTGAGCCTTTTGCCCATATTCCGGTTGCGCCTGGTTGCGGCGCATCGATGTCGTCGCGTCCGCTGCATAATATTACCGCGTATCTGGAAAACCACCTGCCGAATCAGGATTCCAGTTGCCTGCCCGAATCACAGCTTCCGGTGCTGGACCCGCGTCATGGCGTTCAACTCATTCTCGACACGATCCGGGCAGGAATCGGGGATGTTATTCCTGTCACCATCGGCGCGATGACCAACCTGGCCGCTGCGCTGGTGATGGACCGCAAAATAGCCGCAAAGATTCCGAAAATAATCGTCATGGCCGGCGAATTTGTCCATTTCTTTTCTGAATGGAACATTCGCTGCGATCCCGAGGCCGCGCAGATCGTATTTTCCAGCGGAATTCCGATTGACGTGATCCCGTGCGACATTGGGATCACGGTGAGCATGACGCAGAATGACCTGGATCGACTGGCCGCGTCCGACCGGCCGATGGCCCGGCGCATTCTGATGGCCATCCGCGCCTGGCAGAATGATCCCTCCAGCCAGGGCCGAAACCGAATGCCGCATTTATACGACCCGATGACGATTGCCACGATGATTCATCCCGATCTGGTCACTTGGAAAACAGGGACCGTCAGCATTGAGCTGCGCGGCGAGCATACGTATGGCTGGTCCACATTCCGCGAACATGCCGATGGTCGCCATCGGGTCGCGTTCGATGCTCGGCGCGAGGCTTCGATGGAATTTTATCTCAGCCGCCTGTTGTCGATTTGAACGCGGGCGTCATTTGACCCGCCGCGCGCTACTTTTATAATGCGGCCCACATCGTTCAAGCGTGCGATTGAGCCCAGTGATACGGCGGCTGCACCAGGAAGGAGCATGTGAGTGTGCATCGGACCAGGGCCGGCATCGGCTGCCTGCGGATTCCCTTCTTCGCCCTGATTCTCTTCTTCGCTCGAATTCTCTTATTCGCTGCGGGCGCGCACGCTCAATCGGGTTCGATAAGTGAAACGCTTCTGATATCCGGTTCGACGGCCTACACGTGGACCCGCGACCGCGCCAGCATCATTCAAATCGACGGGCCAGTCGCGATTAAAATGGATCGTGTGTCACTCTCGGCCTCGCAGGCGGTCTTGTGGTTGAGCCCCGATTCCAACGGACTTCTCGGAGAACAGGACGTCGATATCGCGCTGATCGGCGAGGCCCACTTGTCGTCGCCGGACAATCATCTCAGCCGAAGCGGCCCCCAATTGCTCATCAGCACGATCGTCCGCGGGCAAATCTCGATCTCCGCGGATCAGCGCCTGACACAGGATTTGTCGGACAGTGACCTGTTTCGCGCGGCGCTGAATCTTCGGGCCGGCGCCGGCCAGCCCACCACCGCGCCCAGCACACGCAGTTCGGAAATGACCGCGAATGTTCCGCAGTCCAGCCCGCCCCAGCCAATGCCCGGCACGGCCCTGGCCGCCCAACCCCGAACCAGTAACCCCGATGCAGGATTGGTGCGAGTGAATGCTCATTTGGTCCACCAGCTTGTCCTGGCGGATGACACGGTCGCCTGGGAGCTCACGGACGGCGTCACGCTATTTCAAGCCCGGCCCAACGGCGATCTACTGGAACTCCAAGCCGAAAATGTCGTCGTCTTCACACGCCAGAAAAACAAAGAGGCCAAGGCCGCCGGTCAACCGGCAGAGATCGGAAAAGACATCATCTCCGCCTACCTGGAGGGAGACGTCCGGATCGATCTGACTCCTGCGCAGGCGCCCAAGCCCGAGCAGCGCCTGTCGGCGGACAGCGCCTATTACGAGTTTGCCACCGACCGCGCGGTCATGACCCAGGCGGTTCTCCATACGGTCGATCCCAAATACCAGGTTCCCGTCGTCATTCGTGCCAAAGAAGCGCGCCAGCTCGCGCAAGGCGAGCTCACCGCCCAGGGCGTTCGATTGAGCACAAGCAATTTCGCGGTACCGGATTTCAGCCTCTACTCGCAATACGCCTACATCCGACAGGACGTGCGCCGAGACGATTTGATCGATTATGATTTTGTCAGCCGCAATAATTTCCCCGAGCTTTACGGGCTGCCCCTGTTCTACTTCCCGTATCTCGCCGGTCAGGTCAACAACGGCCCGTTCCCATTGCGGGAAGTCGGCTTTGGAAATAACACACAGCTCGGTTACTTCGCCTCGACGCGATGGGGATTGTTTGAAACTCTCGGCCGGCCCAAGCCCAGCGGGTTGGACGTCGCGTTCGGCGTCAACGACTACAGCAAACGCGGCCTCGGCGGTTCGCTGGACGGCAACTACTCCGGCGGATTTGTCACCAATAGTGCCGATCCCTGGAATTTTTTTGGTGATTTCGCCTCCTCCATCCAGGCCGACAAAGGAATCGATGTGCTGGGCGGCGCCCGCGTCAACGTCAAACCAACCACCGACTTGCGCGGGATGGCCCTTTGGGAGCACCAGCATCTATTTCCCGATGATTGGCAAGTGCAATTCCGCGCGGGATGGGAATCGGATGTGAATTACCGCGAATATTATACCCAGAATCAATTCGATGACGGCCTTCCGCTGGACGCATCGTTTTACGCAAAACGCCAGAAAGATACCGAGGCGATCACGTTCCTTGCTGAATCCGACACGACCCCCTTCACGACCAACGCGGACCGCCAGCAGGAGCAATTTGATGTCCAGCGTCTCCCCGAGATCGGCTATGACCGTGTAGGGGATTCGCTGGCCGACGATCATCTGACTTTTTTCAGTGAAAACCTCGGGTCCGATCTTCGAGCCCAGCCCAGCCATGCGACTTTGGCGCAACAGGGATATCTGCCTGGGCTTTCGCCAGGATTGCCTTCCGACGGGTTCACTGGGACGACCAATGCCCAAGTCCTTCGCGGCGACTCGCGACAGGAAATCGACTGGCCCATGGCAATCGGACAAATCCGATTCGTCCCCTACGCTTTTGGGCGTGTCACCGCATACTCCGACAATCCGAACAGCACCGGCGAAACACGTCTCTTCAGCGGCGCGGGTGTTCGCATGGCCACTTCGTTCTGGAAAATCGACGACTCGATCGAATCGGAACTGCTGGACCTGCACCGGATGCGCCACATCGTTCAACCGGAACTGAACCTCTTCACTTCCGGCACCACGGTGGACCGCAGCCGGGTGTTTGTATATGACTCGAATATCGACGGCATCAACGACGTCAGCGCCGTGCAGCTTGCCTTGCATCAGCACTGGGAAACGATGCGCGGAGGCCCGGGCTCCTGGCACAGCGAGGACGTCTTTGATCTCAATATTGAGGGCAACTTTTTTGCCAACCGCCCACCTCCGGACATTCTCAACCCGATTCAGTTCCGGGGGCTCTATTTCCCATCCGCTCCGGAAACATCGGTGCCCCGGCAGGGAATTAACGGCGACGCCGATTGGCATGTCAGCGACACCACCGCTCTGTTCGCTTCCGCGGAATGGAATTATGACGTTCGGGAACTGGCCCTCGCGCAAGCAGGCCTAGCAGTCTCGCGCAGCGATCGGCTGACGTATTACGTCGACGATGCTTACCTCCAAGTTCTCAACTCAAACGTCCTAAGTTTCACGGTTGAATATAAGCTTTCCCCCAAATACCTGATTCAGTTTAATCAGAGCATTTACTCCGGCAACACGCACGATATCAGCACGACCGTGATGGTGGTCCGTCAGTTCAATACGTTCGCGATCTCAGCCGACGTGTCACACGATGCCATCGCCCACACCGACACATTTCACGTCAACCTGATCCCCACGGCCCTGGGGTCTGTCGCCCAACTGGGCGTCATCAAGGGTCTGGTCGGACTGACTCCCCAATAGTGCGGCTCAGAGAAACGCTCCCGCTTTAGAACGCTTTCAACAACACGCGAGCGACTCGCCCCAGCCCCGAGCGGGAATTGCCGACAAACTGCTGGAATATCCGGTTGGTCACCGCCATGAATTCCTCCATGCTCGCCAGGCGATCGCCCGTGAGGCGCACTTCCTGGCTGCGCGCCGCCGATTTGCCGATCGTGCGCCATTCGAGCATCGTTCGGCACTGCTTGATCGTTTCCAGGACCGGGTCCATCTCGCGCCGTTTTCGCTCGGCGGCGATGATGCTGAAGATTTCCCAGACATCCGAGAGGCTCTCAAAAAACTCGCGCCGCTCGCCGCGCTTGTGCAGCCGGCGGACAATGCCCCAATCGCACAGGGCTCGCAAGGACATGCTGGCATTCCCGCGGCTGATGTTCAGCCGTTCCATCACGTCGTCGGTGCACAGGGGCTGGCCGGCGATGTAGAGCAGGGCATGAATCTCAGCCATCGTCCGGTTGATGCCCCAGGTCTGCCCCATCTCGCCCCAGCGCCGGATGAACAGATCCTGCGCCGTGTGAAGCTGCCCATTGGCCGGAAGGTTAGTCGCAAGCGCATTGGCGTCGGACATATGTTTCTCCATTTTCAGTACTCTCTGAAAGTATACTGCATGGTGAAACATGTCACCCGGTTTTCACAGGAATTGAAAGGCGAGAAAACATCCCCCTTTCCTCAATTTTCCTCCCCCATGTCCAGCCGGTACTTTCGCATCTTCTTATACAACGTCGTGCGATTGATGTTCAGTTCCGCGGCGGTCAATTGCCGGTTCCACGCGTTGCGTTTCAGGGCCGATTGAATGATCCGCCGCTCCGGCCCTTGAAGAGCGATTTCCAAGGGCATCGGCGATTCCGAAATCTCTCCGCCCGCCTCGACCGCCGCCAGCCTGGGCGATTGCGCTTCGCGCACTGTGTCGGGCAAATCCTCGACATCGATCTGCGGCCGCCGGCACAGCACGACCGCTCGCTCGACCGCGTTCTCCAGTTCGCGCACGTTGCCGGGCCACAGATATCGCTGAAGCGCGCCCATGGCCGCCTCGCTGAAACCGACAATCTCGCGCCCGGTTTCCTTGCAAAATCTCCTCAGAAAGTGCCCGGCCAGGAGCGGGATGTCACCCAGCCGCTCCCGTAAGCTCGGCAAGCGGATCGTGACCACATTGATTCGATAATAAAGATCCTGCCGGAATTTTCGTTCCGCGACCAGCTCGGTCAGATCGACGTTGCTCGCCAGAATCACCCGGACATCGACATTTTTGGTTTCCGTGCTTCCGACCGGCTCAAAAGCCCGTTCCTGAAGCACGCGAAGCAATTTCACCTGCATGGCCGGCGATGCGGAGTTGATCTCATCGAGAAACAGCGTCCCGCCATCGGCCGCCAGAAATCGCCCCGGCTTGTCCGCGATTGCGCCGGTGAACGCCCCCTTCATATGCCCGAACAATTCGCTCTCCAGCAGCGTTTCCGGCAAGGCGCCGCAACTGACCTCAACGACCGGCTTATCCCGCCGCGGCGAACGGTGATGAATCGCCCGCGCGATCAGCGACTTGCCCGTACCGCTCTCTCCCGTCATCAGGACCGTGGTGCGACTGTCGGCAACCGCCTCCACGAGGTCGAAAATCTTCAGCATCTTATAATCATGCCCGACGATGTTCTCCAAGCCGAACCGCAGATCGAGCTGGCGCCGCAACGTCTGGTTTTCAAACAACAGCGACTGCTGCCGCACTGCTTTTTCGACCACCACCCGAATTTCATCATCCACGATCGGCTTGGTGAGATAGTCGAAGGCCCCCATCTTGGTCGCCTCGACGGCCCCCTCGATCGAGCCAAAACCGGTGATGACGATCGTCACCACCTGCGGGCACCGCCGCCTCACGTCCCGCAGAAATTCCGCCGGCTTCACGCCCGGCATGTTGATGTCTGCCAGCAGGACTTCGATCTGCCCATTCTCCAGTTGCGAATAGGCTTCCTGAGGCGAGTCGCACGCACGCACGTCGTAGCCCTCGCGGCTGAGGAACTGCGACAGTGACTGAAGGATGATCCGGTCCTCGTCGAGGATCAAAAGTCGCGGCTTATGGGGCGTATTGGGGCTTAACATGAGTGGCTTTCCATCGATGCAAGGGTGTTTCGCGTAATCAACATCCGCCGTCCTCAGAATCGGCAAATGCCCATGTTGACAGTAAGCCACAATCTCGATTTTTCAGGAGTTTCCATCCGCGCGTCCAGCGCTCTTATCGGACGGCCAAAAGCGTTGGGCGCGCGCAGGTTGCCCAATTGCCACGCCCATGATGCTTCGAGGAACCGGGCGGCCTTGCGCCAGAGCGGCAGGCCCCTCATCATTGACACCCCCTCCACGCCGCGAGTACCGTCGCGTATTCACAAGCCCGCCGGACGCCGCATGAACATTTGCATTGTCATCCCAACCTACAACGAAGTAGAGAACATCCCCGTCCTGATTGAACGCATCTTCGCCTGTTGCCCGCGCCCCGGCCTGGAGATTTGCGTGGTCGACGATTCCAGCCCGGACGGCACCGCCGATGCCGTGGCAAAGCTCGATCGCCCCGACGTCTGCGTGATCCGCCGGGCAATCGACCGCGGCTATGGAAAATCCGTCAACCAAGGCATCGCCCATGCTCTCGCCCAAGGGGCTCAGCGCATCATCACGATGGATGCCGACTTTTCGCATCGCCCGGAGATCCTGCCGAATTTAATCGATGAGATGCATGATGCCGATCTGGTCATCGGCTCCCGCTATCGCGGCGAAAAGGCCGCCGTCGAGAATACGCCGCTGTCCCGCCGCCTGGCCAGCCGATTCGCCTCCGCCTACGTGCGCACGATGGCACGCGTGGACGTGCGCGACACGACCAGCGGCTACCGCTGTTGGCGCGCGGAATTCCTCCGTAAGATGCCTCTTTCACGAATTCGATCCACCGGGTACGCGTATCTCTACGAGACGCTTTTCTATGCCGGGATGCTCGGCGCAAAGATTCGAGAGATCGAAAATATCCACGTCGAACGCACGCGAGGTGAGTCCAAGATGAACGCGAAAATCGTGCTTGAAGGAATGTGGATTCCCTTGCGCTTGCGCCTGTCCCGCGCCGCGACGCGTCAGCGCCGCGCAATCGCCGCCGATGCTCCCCTGCCACACTGACCGACAATCCGCGGCATGGGCCGCCGCTGCCGGCGAGTGAACGATTATTTCATCCGTCCCGGTTTCGACGGCTCGTCAGTTTTTTATAAGCGAGATCCATCGCAAGCACGGCCGCCGGAGCGATTGTCACGGCTGATACGAGCTTGATCAGCGCGTTGACGTGAAAGATCAAACCGATCAGCAGCACAAGCAATAACGCAGCGACCACGATAGCAACGACTGACAAACAGCCCATTCCCGTCACATCTCCGTCCGGTTGCCTGCAGCGTCTCAGGGACAGCAGTATATGAAGCAGGTATGCGCCCAATAGAATCGCCGCGGTAATGCCCATCGCCCGACCGAAGCGTGCAAAGAATCGGTCCGTGATGGCGGTTGACCGGAGCCATGGGTAGCGGATCGACAAAAGCAGGCTCGCCGCAATGATCGCGACAAGCCCGAGACTGACCCATTTTGTCGGGGAACGCTTTGACATGGCCTCATACCCCGTGTGTCAAAGCAATGGTCGGTCGGCTATTTTGCCGCCGGTTTCCACTTCATCTGGAACTCAATCTTGGCATCCTTGATATCCCCATTATTCGGCGTGAAATGCACCCGCAGGCAATACCGCTGATCGTTCCATTCCCGGTCGTCCTGAAGGTGGACGGTCAGGTTGCCGGTGATGATCAGCGTTCCGTCGGTCATCGGCAGCTCGATCTTCTGAACGCCATCTTGATCGAGCAATCCAGCCTGACCCGCAGCAGCGGCGGCGGCGGGAAGGGAGACCTTGTCCTGATTGATCAGAATCTGCTTTCCCCCAAATGATGCGACAGGCAAGGTAAACGCGACCGCCAATTCGTTGGTCGTGATCTCTTTATCGCTCGTTAAGGTCGCGGAATACTTCGCCCCGCCATCGGCGGGATCAAGGGTTTCGGTCAGCTTGAATCCACCATCGCCAATTTTGAACGGCCCGCTCACAACGTGCGACATGGATGAAGCTCCTGCGGGAGCCGGGGTCGGCTTAAAGACATCGTGCTGCTCCGCGAGGGTCCAACCCGAATCGAAATGCCATACTTCGGCAGTGACGTCGGATACGTCAACCATGCCGTTGGAATTCAGCTTAATCCCCGGCGCCACCTCCACCGCATCGGCTGCGGCCGCAGCCGCGGCCGGCACTGTCGGTTGCGTAGCCGCCGGCGGGTCCGCCGCCCATCCCATCGTGCTCATGGCAAGTAAAATGACCCCGCTGGTAATCGTTAATCCAAGCTTCATCGATCCTCCACTGGTTTGATTGACGCGACTCTCGCCAGAGCTTAGCCGATTGCCGCGAACAAAAAAAGAGAATCGAGGATTTGCAATATTCGCTGCTTACCCGCTCAAAATACGGAATCGAGCTGGCCCACTTTTCCCCCGCCCTTGAGCTCTTTGACCATCCGCCCCAGGGCTTCGTCCACCTTTCTTGCCCTTCGCCGAGCCACCGCCAGTAATTCCTTGAGCGACCCGTGATCCGGGTCGTTGGCATCCATGCGGATGTTGTCGATAATTTTTCCCACGTTGTTGCGAATCCCCACGGCAATGAACGGCGCGTCCGAAATTGCGTCCTGCCCCTCCCACAATTCAAAGGCAAACGTGGAAAACGTCACGGCGAAACAGCCGTTGCGCAATTCCTTCCACGCGACGCGATTCTCGTTGCTCGCTTTGAGTAGAAGCGAGTTCAGCTCGCGATATTTTTCGGGCATCCTCATAACGCCTTTCTTCGCTGGTTCACCGGGCCGTCTTGGTTGTGCCTGCTGTCTCTCAAGGGTTATCGGCATCTCAAACATCGAAATCGACATCCCTGACGCCAAATCCATTTGTTGCCTTCCAGCGGTCCTTTTTTGGGTAGCGGCTTCAAATTGCGATATTTGCAGGGTTCGCGATGGCCCAGCAAGATCCCGCCGATAATCTGCCCTTCCCCCCACTACACGGCACGCTATTCGGCTTTGCCGCGCTTTCGCTATAAATATGTCACGAACGACCCCAGACCCGCGAAGCGGTATTGAGGGGCGACATAATGCTGGATGACGTAGAAGGCAAAATAGTACGCGCGGGCAAAGCACCAGATGGCTATCGCCAATAGCACCGCGAGCCGCAAGGAAGGATGTTCCATGAGAATGATGGCACAGGCCGCCACGCCGCACAAGACGAAAATCGCCGCTTTGAAATGGATGATTTTTGGATTAGCGAGCGTCATGCAAATGATTTTAATGAAAGACCGCGTCGATCATGCGCCCAACAGTTCGCGAAAATTAATTGGAGGATCCGTATAATATCGTGCGGCGACCCTTCAACGGCCCGGCCCCAGAAACGGCACGAACAACATCCATTGCATTGAGACTTGAATTTCTCCATGGGACACCGCGCATGAAAACTTCATTGTTCAGTCGATTTCATCGGTCACTTGCGTCCCTGACCATTTTTGCGGTGGCAGTCGCCGTGGGCACTTCAATACGATCAAGTCGTGGCAAAGATGCCGCTCCAAATTCAAGCCAAGCTGGTACGTCAAAGCTGGGCGTCACAAAACCAATGCCTCCGTACATCGTCGGCGCGGATATCTCGTTCGTTCAGTCGCAGGAAGACCATGGCGTTAAATTCATGGACGGCGGAGTGGAGAAAGATATCTATCAAATTTTGAAGGATCACGGGTTCAACTACATTCGCTTGCGCGTATTCGTCGATCCCACCCAGTCGGGACCAAAGCACCGAGCCTATTCGCCGGAGGGATATTGCGATCTGACTCATACGATTCCGATGGCCAAGCGGGCCCGGGACGCCGGCATGGGGTTGCTCATCGACTTTCATTACAGCGATTACTGGGCCGATCCGGGCAAGCAATATACACCCTCGGCCTGGGCGAAACTTTCGTTCCCGGACCTGGTCAAACAAACTCATGATTGGACCGAGGACACCGTCCAGAAACTGAAGGACGCCGGCGCCGAACCGACGATGGTCCAGGTCGGCAATGAAATCGGGCCGGGCATGATGACCGACAACGGCGGCAGCGCCAGCAACTGGGATCATCTCGCGGACCTGCTCAAGGCGGGAATTTCAGGCGTCGAGGAAGTCGATCCCAAAATTATTGTCATGCTGCATATCGCCGAAGGCGGCAACAACCGAAATACCCGCTGGTGGGTCGACAACGCGCTCTCGCACGGAGTGCAATTCGACGTGCTCGGCGAGTCGTGCTACACGCAATTTCAGGGGCCGGTGGCCACCTGGAAAGAAAACTTCGACGACTTGGTAACGCGGTACCCCAATTTGTATTTCGTCATCGCCGAAATCGCCGACGAGGTGCGATCCTCCAACGATATCATGCACGCTTTGCCGGACCATAAAGGCCTTGGGACCTTCATTTGGGAACCGACCCAGAATGGAAACCGCCAAGGCCTGTTCACAACCCCGCCCCGTGGCAGGCGCGGGGGCACGACATCGCCCTCAAACAACCCACCGCCCACCACGCGCCCCGGCGTGGTCATTCCGGCCAGAATGGGACTTTACGACCAACTCATCAAAGACTATGGATTAAAATCGTGAGCGCCAAATTTGCGGCGATTCAGGCAAATCCCGATTCGCGGAATTCATCTCGTCGCAATCCCATCTGCCGTCACAAGCAGCAACCGGTCGCTCACCTGATGCGGCATCTGCCCGAAATCCGCCTCGATCTGAGGCTTCAATTTCCCCACGGTCTGCTCGTCATTTCGAAAGCACAGAAGAATGTCCCGGTTGGGAATCGCCGCCGCGAACGGGCTGCCCAGATGGGACCGAAGCTTCTCATGCAGATTCGGCAGCAGAATCCGGCTCGCGTCGTATCCATCCATCACCTGAAACAGGATCAGATAAATTTCCCCATCATCGTCTTGAGCCGCATGTGCCGACATCGTCTGGCTTCGTGAAATCAGGTTTTCCATTGCCGCTTCGTGCAGATCGTCCACCGACACTTTCCATTTTTTCAATCTCGCCCGGGTCAGGTAGGAAATCGTCCGATCGTTGTCCATCGCGTAAGCCACCTCCAAGCCATCCACCAGCGGCTGCGTCGCCGCCAGTTCATGGGCCCGCGGGCTCTGGGCAATCACCATCGGCATGATCCGATTCTTCAATTCCTCGAACGAACCATCGCTGTCGGGTGATCCCTCCGCGGCCCGCAGAAGCTCGACGATCCACCGCTCCACGTGGCGCTGTTTTTCTTCCGGTCGAAGCACCGCCAGGCGGTAAAGATTCTCCAGGGAAGCGACGTGCCCATTGACCTGCATCGAGAACGGCTCCCCGGCGCGCGCGATCCGCACCAGCGGAAACCGCTTCCCGACCAGCTCGATGACTTCATTGACAAATTGCTCGCGCGACGGAGCGGCCATGATCTACATTATATCCGCCGTTATCCCTCGCCGCCGCCCAGTTCGCGTTTCTGGAAGCTCAGCATGCCCGCGCACAAAACAAATATGACGTAGGTGAGCGCATACAGCGTCGATATTCCGACAAACCCCAGAAGCTGCCCGATCCCCACGCCCTGCGCTTGATTCGCATAAGCGGTGCCCGGCACTTTAATGATGCCCAGCAAGGTCAGGCTCTTGAGATCAAATGCCTGCAAGTACGGCAGAACCAGGCTCAGTCCCCACACGATTCCCTTGAGCGTCGGCGACTTATCCGCCAGCGGCCCGGTCGACAGCGGAAATAAAAACCGCGTCAGATTCCCCGCGAAGTAGAGAATGATCACGGTCGGCAAGTTGACCACCAACGAAAACCTCGTCGATAGTGCCACCCCCACCGCGGCCAGCACGCTGACTTGCAACCATGTCAAAAAGAGCTGCATCACCATGCCCGTGAGCATCTCGAGACGAATTTCCCATACCTCCCGCAACGTATCCTCGTTCAGCGAGCTGGCGTTCAACTGATAATCAGTCGGCACCCGCAGCCACATGCAGACCATCAAAATGGCCCCCAGCACCGCGACCCCCAACGCCGCCGACAAAATGATCCCCAGATATTTGCCGGTCATGACCTCCCAGCGGCGTACCGGCTTGCTCATGAGAGTGAGCATGGTCCGGTCCTCGATCTCTTCAAAAATCGACTTGCTGGTCGCGAAAAGCGTTGCCAGCAGCACCAACAGCAGGATGACGTCGATGCCGACCGAATTGAACATCTTGGTGTCTTCACCCAGCGTGAAGAAGGGCAACAGCCCAAAGATAATCAATATCCCACCCCCCAGGCCCAGCAACAGAGTCAAGATGGGCTGAAGCACAGATACC
>CAZCKE010000020.1:18633-19742 GCA_964499005.1 uncultured Tepidisphaeraceae bacterium | reverse complement strand
CGCGCTGAACGATGGTTTCAAATTCCTCGACGTTGTAGGCGATCCCGCCGCCGGTGCCGCCGAGAGTGAAGGCGGGGCGGATGATGAGGGGGAGGCCGATGTCGGCCATGACTTTTCGCGCTTCCTCGATATTGTGGACGACGCCGGAGCGGGGGACCTTGAGGCCGATCTTGATCATCAGGTCTTTGAAGACCTGACGGTCTTCGCCGCGGTAGATGGCCTCGCGGTTGGCGCCGATCATTTTGACGCCGAACTTTTCGAAAATTTTCTGGTCGTAACAGGCGACGGCGGTGTTGAGGCCGGTCTGGCCGCCGAGGGTAGGGAGAACGGCATCGATCGGAGTGCCGTGGGATTTCTCATACGCCAGGATTTTCTCGACCGCCTCGGGCGTGATCGGCTCAATGTAAGTGGCGTCCGCGAATTCGGGATCGGTCATGATCGTCGCGGGATTGGAATTGATCAGGACGATGCGGTACCCCTCTTCCTTGAGGGCGCGGCAGGCCTGGACGCCGGAATAGTCGAATTCGCACCCCTGGCCGATGACGATGGGGCCCGAGCCGATGATCAGGATGGAGTGAATGTCGGTGCGTTTGGGCATTGTTGGGAAATCCGCCTGGGCAAAATTCGAGGTAATGTACAGGGGGAGGGGGCGGAATCCAATTCGGAATTGCAGGAGCCGCCAAGACGTCGAGAACGCTGAGAAAATCCGAAATCCGAAGCTCGAGATCTGAATGAAATCAGAAATCCGAATGACGAAAACGAGCGGCGGGCGGGTCGTTTTTGGATGGTCTCCGTCTATCGTTGAGTGGCTATGGATCTTGTCATCGCCAACGGGGTGATCGGTTTAGTTTCCTTGGGGCTAGCGTTCATTGGCGCGCGGGCCAGGGGTTGGTGGGTGGAAAGGGCCCGGGCTAGGGGGGGGAGGGCGGACTGCTGGGGTGCCCGGCCGACGGCGGCGGCAATCTGTTCAGCCGTCTTGAGTATTCCAATTTCGTGTTGCGGCTCGACTTCCGCATGTCGCCGGGCGCGAACAACGGCGTGGGCATACGCGCGCCGCTGGAGGGCCGGACCTCGGGGGCCGGCATGGAAATCCAGATCCGCGATGACCC
>CAZCKE010000020.1:10914-18623 GCA_964499005.1 uncultured Tepidisphaeraceae bacterium | reverse complement strand
GGCGGGTTTACTTGAGGGGTGGGGCAAGGGGGGTGGGGGGTGAAGGGGGGGGGTTGGATTGTGTGTTGGTTGGGAGGCTGTGCTGGTGTGGGATGCACTGTGGTGGGGGGACAATTTGATGGAAGCGAGGATTTTGCCAGTGGCGGATGTGATGGCGTGGGGGAATATTCAGACGCCGGCAATGGGGCTGCTAGCGGGGGCGGCTTGGCCGATGTTGACGGGGCGGCATGGGCAGAGGATTTTTCTGTTGAGCATTCTGGCAGGGGCCGGAGTGTGGAGATTGCTGGGACCGTATATCGGGCACAAATCGGCGTTGGGTCCGGACAAGTGGGCCGGAGGGATATGCCGGCAGACGACCACGTCGAGCTGTTCGGCGGCGGCCGCGGCGACGGCGCTGGAGGCTGTCGGGATTCACAGCAGCGAAAGGGAGATGTGCGATCTGTGTTTAACGCACGTCGATGGGACGACGGCGTTGGGGCTGTATCGTGGTCTGAAATTAAAGACTGCAACAAGTCAGTGGGATGTGCGTGTAGTGATGTGCGATGCCGGAGAACTGGCGCATCAGCCGATGCCGATGATTATCAGCATTACCGATCCAGGCGCGGTGAGCGGGTTGTTAAGTGTGGGAGCCGGGCATTCGATTGTGTTATTCGGATTTGAGGAGGATGGACGAGCCCGAGTCGGTGATCCGTTCACCGGCCGACAGATTTGGTCGACCGGAGAAATGTCACGGCTCTATCAAGGCAGTGGTATGGCGTTAGTGCATCTCGCGCATTAGTTGCGCTTTGGCACGCCAGGAATTGTTCGGAGTACCCCAAAAAACTGTCAGAATTGTTAAGACGGGCAAAGGATTCTGACGTTTATGAGATTAATTGTTTGGGTTGCGTAATATTAATGTTATGGTTGCGCTTCTGTCATGAATCCGGTAGTGCTGCATCACGGTTTATTCGGCGGTGACTCGCAATTGCGGCGGACGTTTCGCCCCACTTTTGGCGGCGGGATCGAACAATCGATCGCGGCGGCGGGTTATCCAGTTTATACCTCCGCCGTTCATCCCACCGCGGGGGTCATCACGCGGGCCAACCAGCTTCGGCAGTGGCTGCTGTCGATCGTGCCAAAGATCGGCCCGCATCGGCTGACGATTATCGCCCATTCGCTGGGGGGGCTCGATGCCCGCTACATGCTGGCGCGGATGGATATGGCCCATTATGTCGACGCCCTGGTCACGATTACCACCCCGCACCGAGGATCTCCCTATGCCGATTGGTGCGCGGAGCATTTGGGCCGGCGGCTGCGCGGGTTTGATCTGGTTCGGCGCTGTGGGCTGGACTTTGGCGCGATCACAGACCTGACCACCGAACGCTGCGCGCGATTTAACGAGGAGATTCGCGACGTGCCGGGCGTGCGATATTTTTCTGTTTCCGCGGCGCGGCCCTGGCGGCAAGTCCCGCCCTGGGGGATGCATTCCGGGCACATCGTGAATCGACTCGAAGGCCCCAACGACGGCCTGGTCTCAGTGCGCAGCTCGACGTGGGGAACGCACCTGGGGGTCTGGCAGGCCGACCATTGGCACACCATCAACCAGCGCTATGCATTGGCCTCGCTGCGAGATGGGGATATTTCTCCCCAATATCTCTCCGTATTGTCGGCGATCCACGCCATGCCCGTGCGGCAGGCAAGCTGATTTTTCCAATTGATTGACGGTGAACACCAGGCAGCGGCGCGAAGGTCGCTCTTGCTTACTTCTGTGCCCATGATTACATGGGAAGATGATTACATGGGAAGAGGAGCAGGAGCGGCATGGCGATCCCGGAATTTGGAACTCGCGTTCCCGGCCAGATTTATCGCCCGCGCCCCGGCGCGTATGGCGTTGTCCGGGATGCGGCAGGGCGCGTCGCGGTCTTCCATGCCCCTAACGGCTGCTTTCTCCCCGGCGGCGGGATCGACGGTTCGGAAAATCCGATCGATGCGCTGAGCCGGGAAATTCGCGAAGAATGCGGCTTCCAAGCCGGCATTGGGTCGCTGATCGGCCAAGCCAACGAATTTGTTCCTGATTGGGAAAAGCAGTGCGCGTTTTATCACGCACGTTTCGGTGAGCCATTGTCTTCGGGCCCGGTGGAAACCGATCACCGGCTCGAATGGCTCCCGGTGCAGACTGCGATTGAGAGATTGAAATTCCCCAGTCAGAAGTGGGCGGTGTCGCAGGCGTGCAACTATCCGGTCTTGCACACGCCGCGGCTCTTGATGCGGCCCTGGCGAGACGAGGATTTGCCGGCGTTTGCCGCGATCAATGCCGATCCCCGCGTGATGGAGCATTTTCCCAAGACGCGAGATCGAGCCGAAAGCGATGCGGCGGCGGCGTGGTTTCGTGCGAACATGAAAGCCGATGGGTTTGGATTCTGGGCGGTGGAAATCGTTGGGGTGGCTCCGTTCATTGGGTTTGTGGGGTTGGCCAACGTGAATTTTCAGGCGCATTTCACGCTGGCGGTCGAAATTGGTTGGCGGTTGGCCCGCGAACATTGGGGCAACGGATATGCGTCGGAAGCGGCGCGGGCGGCGATTGAAATCGCGTTTAATCGATTGAAACTTGAGCAAATTGTGTCGTTCACGATACCGGCCAACATCCGATCGCGCCGGGTCATGGAACGGCTGGGAATGACGCACAACGAAAGTGACGATTTTGATCATCCCAATCTGCCGGTAGGCCATCGCGTTTGCCGGCATGTCCTGTACCGACTACGGCGCGCGGATTGGCAGCGCCAAACCGCCGTCGAACTTTCAATCACGGAATACAAAGTTGATTGCCTGCGTGATCTTGCTCGCCGCCGGCACGCCGCGAAGCAGCGCCGGACTGAATCGCCAGCGCTGCACGGCTTCGATGGCCGCGTCGTCTAGAATCGCGTGCCCTGAAGACTGCGCGACCCCCACCCGCAGCACGCTCCCATCGGCTCCCACCTGCACGCTCAAAAGGACCGTTCCCTCAAGGCGCTTGCGAAGCGCCTCGCGAGGATAATGCGGCGGCTCATTCCCGCTTTGCGCCGTCGGGGGCCCGGAAATTCCGCTCGTTTCGGAATCCGCCGCGATCTTCACTCCGGGGGCGCGCGGTCCGCGACCATCATCGGCATCCAAGAACGCCAGCTTTGTTTCCATCACTTCCGCGAATGCCGGCAAAGCCTCAAGTCGATCTCTCGATTTCTCAAAACCCACCGGGTCGCTGGGCGTCGCATGATCAAAATTGATCTCCGGCGTCGCGCTTGGCGGTACAGCCGGAATCTCCACCTCTTGAAGCTTGCCGGCGATCGCCACCCCGTCGAGCCTGGCGAATGTCCGCTTCCCAAATGATCCCCCGTTGCCTCCGCGAATGCTCGCGCTGGGTCGCTCCGCCACCGTCATTATTCGCCATCCCAGGTATATCAATCCCCCATGAATCGCCGAGGCAATACATAGCGACAGGATGAACGTCGCATGGCGTTGCCTGTCCGAATTGCCTCGTCTCATCGCCGTCACCGGTGATGCAACTGGGCCCGCGTCATCGAGCCGCTTCATGTCCATATCCATCATCAAAACTCGCACCCAAATACAAAGAATAACTTACCTGCCGGTGATTCGTGATCCACTCCGATCAGGGGAGCGATGTCCAGATGGAGGGTTGGTCTGGGCCGGTATTGTATGCTCGGCCCCAAAAATGTTTCGTCGCGATACCGCCCGCGATGGCCGTGTACGTCAAAAAGCGAGAATTGTGCCTCGGCTCCCAGCGAGAATTTCTCATCAATCACGGTTTTGCTCAACCCGCCCGTCCAGCCATACTCATACTCCCGTTGAGCGTTGGTCGACGCCTCCCACAGAATATTCTGCCCCCAGTGCCATCCCGATCCCAGTTCGCCCGCGAGCAACAGCTTGACCTCAATTTTGGGCGCGTCCTGGCCGAGATTGGCATATTCCAGGTAGAGAGTTGGGTTTCCCCGGATTTCGCCCCAGTCCGCGAAGGCGTAGCGCAACTCAACCTGCTGATCAAAAAGCGTCGGCTGACCGGGTCCTTGCGTGCGGGCAATGGCATAGAAATCGAGCTGGAACCGATCCGGCAGGCCAAATTCCAGCTCAAACTGATGCTGAATTTCGGTGCTTCCTTTCCTTGGAACGTCCGCCCGCGTCCAGTATTCAAACTCGACCGCGCCTTCGGGCATCACATACGTTCGCACGCCGGGGAATCGCCGGTCTGCCGCCCAGCGTGGCTCTGCATAACTCCCAATCAACTCCTCTTCATGCAGAAGCTCCGGCCCTTCGCCCACCACCGTCACCGGCGGCATCGTGTAGGGTGTCAGTCGCGCTTCCGAAGTCTGCGTGCTTGGCCCGCCCGGCTGCCGGCCCGCGTCGGCGGGGTTCACCAGTGGCATGCTATCCATCAGGTTAATCCCGCTGATCGTCCAGGTCGTTTCATCTGCCTGCACCGCGCTCGTCAACAGCAGCGCCAAGCCAATAGCAAACAAACACCACAGGCGAGATCGCAATGATTCCATGGCTGATTCCTCAAGGAGAAAGGTTTAGAAGCACTTTGGATCGGATATTCGTTGGCGACGGAAGAGCGGCGTTATAACATTGCCGTTGGCAGGGGCCGCTCTTTGTGCAAAGGTTGCTCATCGGCAGATATCACATGGGCCATCGCAACGACCGATCCATAACGCTCCGACGGCGCATGGCCTGGCAACTGGGCTTGATGGTGCTGGGCTCGCTGCTTATCGGCGGCGGGGCGATGCTCGGCATCGAAGGCCTGCACCAGGACCTGGGCATCGCTGTTGGCGGATACCGCGAGCTTCGGCAGGTCTATGAGGTCGGCCTGCACGTCGCGCAGGCCAAGGAAATTCTCGCGTCCGATCATCCTGATACATCGCAGGCGCTGGCGGCGATCGAAACAGCGCAGGTGCAGTTGGATCTCACCGACTACGGCGGAGAGGTGAATGTCGCCAACCATTGGCTTGATGAATCGCAGCGCGACCAATGTCGCGAGTTGATCGCCGCGGCCGTCGCGCAATTGCAAAAGTCCGATCCCACGGCGATTCGGGCCCAATCAGCCGCCGTGAACGATATCCTGGGAGAGCTGGCGGCGCTTTCCACGCGAGTCCGCCGGACGATTATTGCCAGTCAGGAAAGCGCTGCGCGCAATCGCCTGGTCACGATGGAATGGATTTTGGCGCTGTCCGTGATCGTAATCATCGGTGCGATTTTCGTCGGGGTCCGCCAGTATCGCGGCGTGGTGGGCCCGCTGGATCGTTTGGGCCAGGGCGTGCGGCGTTTCGCGGCGGGGCATTTGTCGATGCGGCTGGGATCGGAGCGCGACCGAGAGTTTGTTTCGTTGGCCAATGACTTCAACCGAATGGCGGATGAACTGGAGGCCCTTTATCTCGACCTGGAGAAGAAGGTTCAGATCAAAAGCCAGGAGTTGGCGCGTTCGCAGCGTCTGGCCAGCGTCGGTTATCTCGCCGCCGGCGTCGCGCATGAGATCAATAATCCGCTGAGCATCATCACGGGTTACGGCGAGCACTCGCTGAAGCTGCTCGACCGCACGCTGGATGACGCCGGCCGGGAGAAGACGCGGGAAACGATCCGCATCATTTGCGATGAGGCGTTCCGCTGTAAAGGAATTACCAACCGATTACTCTCATTGGCTCGCCCGGGAAGCGAGCAGCGCCGGCCCGTCTGCCTGCGCCAGGTCGCGGCGGATGTGATCGGGACCCTGGGCGGCCTTCCGGAAAATGCCGGCCGGCAACTGACGCTGCAGGCCGATGCCGATCAGGATTTTCACGTCGTTGCGCGGGATGGGGAAATGAAGCAGGTAATCCTCAACCTGCTGCTGAACGCTCTCGACGCCGTGCCCGCCTTGCAGGGATGCGTCGACATTCGCCTGATGCGCAGTGACGATGCGATCGAACTGACGGTGAGCGACAACGGGAGCGGCATGACGCCTCAAATTCTCGAGCGAATCTTCGAGCCGTTCTTCACGGATAAGCGCTCGCGGCGGCACGGTGCGGGGCTGGGGTTGCCGATCACCCATGCAATCGTGGCCAATCATGGCGGGGCCATTCGAGCCCAAAGCGACGGAGTGGGGCGGGGGAGCCGATTTGTCGTGACGCTTCCCGCCGCTCACAAAGGAGCCCAGGTTGCCGGTCGTTGAAGCCCATCTTCGCCACGGCCCGCGCGTATTGATCGTCGAGGACGAGCCGCGCCTGCGGCAACTTCTCGCCGAGGAGATTCCCGACATGGGATTCGCGGCAACCGCGGCGCGCTCGGCGGAGGAAGCCTGCCGGCTGATGGAGACCGATCCGCACGAGATCATGCTGCTGGACTTGCAATTGCCGGTGATGGGGGGCATGGATTTGTTCGATCAGGTCCGCCGGCAATGGCCCGCGACTCAGGTGATCATCCTGACGGGATTTGGGGACCTCAACGCGGCGCAGCGGGCGATCCATCTAGATGTGGTGGATTTTCTGAGCAAGCCGTGCCCGTTGCGGGAAGTAGAGATCGCCCTGGATCGTGCTCGCCGCCGACTCGGCGCCGCGGCGCCGCCAACAAGCGAAACGCCGGCAACGCCCCCGTCCGTCGAGGCGGTTGCGACGCTCGAACAAACCGAGCGGGAGCAGATTCTGGCCGCCTTGGCCCGGAACAACGGCAACCGAACGGCAGCGGCCCGGCAACTGGGGATCAGCCGCCGGACGTTGCACTATCGGCTGCGGGAATACGATCAGCAGGGGTATTCGGTCCGCTGAACCAACTGCTGAACGAAAAAAACAACAGACCAGCGATGGATGGGTCAGGCGATCGGCTCGTAGCAGAGCAGGACATTCCCGTTGTTGAAGGCGCGCGTTTTGGTCAGCTTGAGGGGGAGCTTGTTGTTGATGCTCTCGAACATGGTTTTGCCTTTGCCCAGGACGATGGGGTTTACGATGACCTGATATTCATCGATCAGATTTTCCTGAGCCAATTGGGAGACGAGGGTCCCGCTGCCAAGAATGACCAAGCCGTTGCCGGGTTCATTTTTGAGCTTTCGGATTTCGCCGGCGAGATCGCCTTTGAACAGCCGCGTGTTGTTCCATGTTACTTTTTCGAGGGTTCGTGAGAAGACGATCTTCTGGAGATTGTTCATGTGCTGGGCGATGGCGGGGTCGTTTTTGGCGGCCTGTGGGGTGGGCCAATAGCCGGCCATGAGTTGGTAGGTGATTCGGCCGAAGACGAGAGTGCCGCCGCCGCTGGCGTTTCCGGAGACGAAGGCGTTCCACTCCGCGTCGTTTTTGGCCTTATGGGCCCAGCTCATGTCGCCATGGGCATCGGTGATATAACCGTCGAGACTGACCTGATTGAAGACGATCAGTTTTTGCATGTTGGAGTTCCTTCTTGCGCGTGCCGTGCATTTCCAGGATGGGAGATTACCGTATGACAGCGGGAGGGCACCATGGGAAAAAACTGCATGTTTGCCGGGGAATCGCGCGGCGCCGCGATGGCGATTATCAACCCGATTCCCGGGCCAGGAGAGCCGCAACAGCGATTACCTGCTGGAGAACGGAGCGGCGATCAAGATCAACAACGTGGGGACGCTGCCATACAAGCTGACGAAATTGCTGGGGGATCGGGAGCGGATCGAAACGCTGAAGCGAAAGTCGCGGAGGAGCGCGCGGCCGCGGGCGCCTTTTGAGGTGGAAAAACTGGCGCGGGCGAGG
>CAZCKE010000020.1:10207-10904 GCA_964499005.1 uncultured Tepidisphaeraceae bacterium | reverse complement strand
CTCGAGTACCGGGGTGCGGTTTGTGGGGTCGTAGGTGGGCCTGGATTGGAAAAATCGTAATTGCATGGGGATTTTCGCGGGGCGACCAGCCCGGCGATGATGGAGCGGTCGCTGGCGTGGGAAACCATCCTCGGGCCTCGCGCTGGGATGGCAAACGCTTCTACGCGGCGGTTTTCCGCGACGCGTGCCGCTTGATGGCTTGAAGAAGCTGATCGGGGTGCACGGGTTTGCTCAGGTAGGCATCAGCGCCGGCCTGCATTCCCTGCCGGCGGCTTTCTTCATCGGCCAGGGCTGTGACCAGGATGACCGGCACCTGGCAGGTGCGCGGGTTGTTCTTCAGTTCCCGGCAGACCTCAAAGCCGGTCTTGTCCGGCAGCATCACATCCAGCAGCACCAGCTTGGGGGGACGAGTCATGGCCTCTTGCAGGCCCGCGCCGCCATCCAGAGCGGATCGGCAGGCGAAGCCGGCCAGGTTCACATACCGGCAGACCAGCCGATTGATCGTCGCATCGTCCTCGACGACTAGAACGTCATCTTCTGTGAGATTCATGACTTACGGTCCCGCAGGGGAATTGGCCCGACCTCTGTTTATCGGTTAAATCGGAATGAATCTGCATAGAGATGTGGCCCGATGTAGAGATTTTAGGATGAGGTCTCCTCATTTTTGCCGATGAATATTGGGAGGGTGCCCTTGGAC
>CAZCKE010000020.1:0-10197 GCA_964499005.1 uncultured Tepidisphaeraceae bacterium | reverse complement strand
GGTGCGACCTCCAAGGGTATCTACATGGGCGGTGCCTCCGAGGGGACGTTCCCCCAGACCATCACGAAACGGCTCGATGAGCTCCGCGCGGCAGGGGAGCAATGGAACCGCAGTCCAGCGGTCGAGTCGGATGCATCGGACGAATCCGGCCGCATCGTGGTGCGTCTGGGCAACAGCTTTTACCCCCACATGAAACTGGTGCTGGACCGTCGGCCCGATCGATCGGGCTATCTCTTCCGCGCCGATTCGCACGATTCGCACATTCAGCCGCCTCCGCAGAGCCGGGAGCACGCCGTGTTCGCGGCGCTGAGGCAGACCAATCAATCGATCGCCTCGGCGATCGAATCCGATTGGGATTCAGCGGGTATTCCCACCTACAAATCATTTCTGGAGCAGGACCTGGCGCGGCGGGTGGTCGTCGAGGCGGCGGAGCGCCCCATCGCCAAAGTCGCCTGACGGTTTGCCAAAAAGCCCCGCTGGAGTGATTTGAAATCGGTAATTCTCGACAAACGAGCGGCCCTGTCTTTCGCTTCTCTTCACGGCTTCCCCCAAGCAAATAAAAACTGCCCAAGGGCCTCCCAAATTCCCCTCGCGCCGGTTCAGCTCGATGAAAAGCAAGCATTTAATATGCCCGCAAAAGCTTCCGTGTTGCAAAAAGAAGTAAAAGAGTCACCAAAAAGAAATTTCTGGATTCTTCCGGCGAATTCGGTAAGCTGTCACACACAATTCGAACGCTGGATACGCAATTCTGGCGAATGGTGATTTTAGAATGAGATGGTAAAGGCTCCGACGGGCAGGTGTCGGGCGACTGCCTTTGAACACCAGTCGGCGTTATTTTCGACCGATGACGCTGCCCAAAAAAAGCGGGAACGATGCGGAGAAATCGATCTCGTTTCATTTCGGCGGCCACGATCATTTCATTTTGATTTCGTCCTTCCAGGTGCCGCGGTTTCCGCGCCCGGTGGAATGGCACTTCGTGCTCGGTTGTTTCGTGCATCGCCTGCTGCTGGCCGCTTATCGAGGAGACATTATGTGGTGGCATTTCTCGAAGTCCGCGCGCTTCCGAAATTCTTCCTTTCCACAAAAAATCCGCCGAAGATCGCGCGCGGCCCAGGCCCCGCATCAAGCAATCGAATCCTTGGAGCCGCGAACGCTTCTATCCGGCACATACAATCTGAATTCCATCAGTTCGTTCACCTTCAACCCTCTGGGCGCCAATCCCCAGGCGCCGTTGATCATTGACGGCAGTGGCGACCTGTTCGGCACCACCACACAGGGCGGCACTTCGAATGCCGGCACGGTCTTCGAAATTGCCAGCGGTTCAAACACGATTACCACTTTGACCTCCTTCAACGGAACCAACGGTGGCCAGCCCGTCGGCGCTCTGCTGATGGATTCCAGCGGCAACCTGTTTGGAACCACGCAACTGGGCGGCGCTTCGGACGAGGGAACGGTCTTCGAAATCGTCCATGGCGCCTCCTCGATCACCACGCTCGCTTCGTTCAATGGAGTCAATGGCCAGCAACCGGCAGGCGGCTTGGTGATGGACAGCAATGGGAACCTTTTCGGCACGACGCAGCAAGGCGGCCTCGCGAACGACGGCACCGTCTTCGAAATCGTTCACGGTTCCTCCACGATCGTCACGGTGGCCTCCTTCAATGGCGCTAACGGCCAAAATCCCTCCGCTGGATTGACCATCGACAGTAGCGGCAACCTCTTTGGCACCACTCAACAAGGCGGCCTCGCGGGCGACGGCGCCGTCTTCGAAATCGTTCACGGCTCCTCCACGATCGTCACGGTGACCTCCTTCAACGGCTCCAACGGCCAGAATCCCTTCGCCGGCCTGGCTCTCGACACCAATGGCGACCTGTTTGGGACCACGGTCCGCGGCGGCGGCTTTGGTAATGGCGAGGTCTTCGAGATCGTCCGCGGCACCAGCGCGATCACCGTACTGGCTTCATTCAACGTAGCCAACGGCGTCAATCCCATCGGCGGCGTGATACTTGACGCCGGTGGAAACCTGTTTGGAACGGCGCAACTCGGCGGCTCAGGGGGCGAAGGGACTGTCTTCGAGATCGCCAATGGCAGCGGCACGATCACTTCACTCGCTTCGTTTAACGGCGCTAACGGCAGAATGCCTTCCGCCGGCCTGGCGATCGACGGCGGCGGCAATCTGTATGGAACGACTTTATTCGGCGGCCCATTCGATGAGGGCACGGTCTTCGAATTCTCGCGCGGCGGCTCCGCTCTCACCACCCTCGCTTCCTTCGATTCCACATCCAACGGCGAAGATCCCACCGACCTGACCATCGACGCCGGCGGCAACCTTTTCGGGACCACGGAACTGGGCGGCGATTTCAACGACGGCACCGTCTTCGAGATCCTGCATGGCTCCACGACCATCACGACGCTGGCCTCCTTCAATGGCGCCAATGGCGTCAATCCCGCCGCCGGCCTGGTGCTTGACAGGAGCGGGGACCTCTTTGGGACCACCAGCGGGGGCGGCGACCTGGGCGTCGGCACGGTCTTCGAAATCGTCCACGGCACCGGCACAATCACGACGCTCGCCTCGTTCAATGCGCAAAACGGCGAGGTGCCCTCCGCTCCTTTGACCATTGACGGCAGCGGCAATCTTTTTGGAGTGACCCCATTCGGCGGCCTCTTTGGCGAAGGCACGGTCTTCGAAATCGCCAGCGGCTCCTCCGCGATCACCACGCTCGTCTCGTTCAGCGGACCCAACGGCCAAAGCCCATTTGGCGCCGTGGTCCTCGACAACAGCGGCGACCTTTTTGGAACAACCCTATCCGGTGGAAGCTCCGGCGAAGGCACGGTCTTCGAAATTGCCAACGGCTCCTCCACGATCACCACGCTGGCCTCGTTTAGCGGAGCCAACGGCGCCAATCCCATCGGCGCGTTGCTCATGGATGCGAGCGGAGATTTGTTTGGAACAACCAGCGGGGGCGGAGCCTTGGGCGACGGAACGGTCTTTGAACTCGCCGCCGGCGCCTCGGCCGTCACCACGTTGGCTTCCTTTAATGGAGCCGACGGCCAAACTCCCACTGCCGGTGTCGTGATGGACTCTAGCGGCGATCTCATCGGAACCGCTTCGCAGGGCGGCGCTTCGGGCAATGGCACCGCTTTCGAGATCATCAATGGCTCCAATACCATTACAACCCTGGCCTCATTCAGCGGGTCCAACGGCGCCAACCCCTCCTCCGGCCTGGCGATGGATGCCGGCGGCGATATCTTTGGAACCACTGCCGCTGGCGGTTTTTCGGGCTTGGGCGCCGTTTTTGAACTCTCCACCCCTTCGCAATTGGTCTTTTCCGCCAGTCCCGGCATCGTTACGGCCGGCACGCTTCCCAGTGCCGCGATTACGATTGAAGATGCCAACGGCAATGTGGAGAGCAGCGATAGTGCCGGCGTCACACTGAGTGTTTATGACTCCACCGGCGCCAATCTGCTGGGAACCCAAACCGTCAATGCCGTCAATGGTGTGGCGACCTTCAATTTCGGCACGTTGCCCGTCTCCGTGATCGACACTGCCGGCTCCTATGTTCTCAAGGCCGGCGACTTGGCCGATGGATTGAATTCCAGCAATAGTCCCACGTATCAAGTTTCCCCAGCCGCTGCGACGCAACTCGTGTTTACCACACAGCCGACCGACGGCGCGGCGGGAGCCGTCTTGCAGCCGGTGGCTGTCGCGATCGAAGATGCCTTTGGCAATATTGAGACCGCTGACAACGCCTCCTCGATTTCCATCGTCGCCAACGGTCCAGGGTCGTTCTCCGTGCAATCAACCACAAGCGCTACCGTCCGAAGCGGCGTTGCCACATTTAATAATCTCTCGCTCAAAACCCACGGCACCTACACCCTGACGGCCACTGACGCAGGCGTTGGTTCCGTGATTTCCGGGGCGTTTTCGATTCAGTCCGGCTCGATCGCCAGCCTCGTGTTCGTACAAGAGCCGACCAACGCGATCGCGGGGCACGCCATTGCACCCGTCACGGTCCAGGTCCTGGATACGTTCGGCAACCCGATCGCCGGCCAAACCATTACCTTGATCTCCACCGGACCGGGCGTAATTGCCTCCGGTGCTTCGGCCGTCAGCGACTCTTCCGGGACCGCCACCTTCAACAGTATCATTCTCAATACCCCGGGAACTTATACGCTGGTCGCGCACGATGGCGCATTTGCCAGCCCCTCGACGAGCTTCGCCGTCGCGCCGCAATTGGTATTCACCCAACAGCCGACCAGCGAAATCGCCGGCAGAATTACCCCCCCGGTCATGGTTGCCATCGAGGACGGGCTGGGCAACGTCATCGCCACCGACAATTCCACAATCACCCTGAGCCTTTTCTCCGGTCCGGGGATCATCAATAACGGGGCCACCGCCACCGCCCGCAGAGGCATCGCCACCTTCGGCGGTCTAACCCTGAAAACTGCCGGCGCCGACGTCCTTCAGGCCACCGACACGGCCAACGGAGGCAGCGGTCTCTCCAACGCCTTCACCGTCTCGCCCGACGCCCCTGCTGAGCTGTCCATCGTGCAAGATCCCGTCGGCGCCACGGCCGGCTCGCTTGTCTCCCCCATCCTTGTCAACGTGCTGGATCGATTCGGCAACCTCGTGACTACCGATACCTCGACCGTGACCCTCTCGATTAGAAACGGACCTCTCAATGGCGTGCTCCTGGGCATGACCACCGCCACGGTCAGTGGCGGCGTGGCCACCTTCGGCAACGTCACGATCGACGCGGCCGGCACCTATTCGCTCTCCGTCACGGATGGTTTGCTGGACGATGATCACACGGCCAATTTCAAGATCACCCACGCCGCCGCGTCGATCATGACCATCCTTCAGCAGCCCAGCGATGTCGTGGCGGGAGTGAGGATGTTCCCCAGCATGGCCGTCTCCATCACCGATGCGTTCGGCAACGCCATTAACGGCACCTCCGTCAGCCTCTCCATCGCCAGCGGCCCGCCCGGCGCCGTATTGTTCGGTAACCCATCCGTTAACACCAACGCGTTCGGAGTCGCCACGTTTGGAAATGTCTCTCTCCGCCAGGCAGGTGTTTACACGCTCTCCGTCTCCAATGACGGGCTCGCGCCCCTGACGACCGGCCGGTTCACCGTTTTCCCGGCCGATCCCAGCAAGCTTGTCTTTACGACCGTGCCCGTCGCGGTTTCGCACGGCTCTACTTTCACGGTGGCCGTCTCCGTCGTTGACGCTTTTGGGAATCTGGTCTCCGGCCTGAATGCCGGCTCGATCAGTCTGACCCTGGGCGATCATCCCCGCGGCTCTGTCCTGAACGGGCCCTTGACCGCCAACATCACCAACGGGACCGCCACGTTCACCAGTCTGTCCGTGAATCTGGCCGGAACATATACCCTGAAGGCGACCGACAATCTGGGCGTCTCGGGAGCAACGTTGCCGTCGTTGATCGTTTCGTGATGAACCCGCGGATTCGGATGTGGTCAAAATTCGTTGGTGCTGGGCGGATCGGAATGCAATAGCAGTGTCGTCCCTTCCGGCGGCTTCTCCGGCGCTCCCTGGCGGATTTCAATCAGGTGGCCGGCCCAGTCATTTGCCCGGCGGCTGAAATCGTCGAAGCTCATCGCGCCCGTTGAATGGTCGCTCGGAGAGGAATCGCTGCCCGATGCCTTCTGCGCGTCGATGAAGATCGGATCGTCCAGATCGCCTTTCTCATAATTTTCCCAAGCTGTTCGCCGCTGTTCGGCGGATAGCGTCTGGGCATCGGCGGTCGCGGAGGCCGTGTCCGCGCTGTCGAGGCGATCTCGCAGGTCGGTGATCGTCTTCTGGGCGGCGGCCGCTTCGTCGGTTCCTTGGGCCAAGCCGCCGGCCAGTTCGCCCATTCGTTTGAAAATCGCCTCCGTGCGGCCGCTAATCGACTGATTGAGCTGATCGATCTGTTGACGCGCGCCATCGGCATACTGCCCTTGTGGAACGACGGCAAGATACGCCTTGAACCAGCAGATGGCCCGCAATTCCCGGCCGGGCAATTGGGCTTCCGCCAGCCCGTGACGATACAGCGCCGCGCCGGTATCAGATGCTGCGGGCGCGTCCGGGCCCTGCGCAGCGGTTTGATCCGTGACCGCATCCGACCACGCATGATGCCGGTCCAGATTGTTGGTCCAAGTCTCTTCAATCGAATTGTACGAATCCAGCCGCCACTGCTCGATCTGGGATCGGCTGATGTGCTGCGGGACACCGCCCGGCGTGTACTTCAGCGGGCTGATCTGCCCGTCGGAGCCGAGCATCCATGCATCGCGCGAAACGGGAAACAGGCCGATCGAGGACGAGGTCGGCCACGCGAGGATCGCCCAATTCTTTTGGGAATCTTGATCGCCCCAATCCTCAAAATGAACCAATGTAAAAAGGTAGCCGTGATATGGCGTGGCGCGATCTCCCAGGGCCGTCGCGTCAGCAGCGCGAACTTCCGCGTCGGTGTTTGCCTCCATCGGCGACAATTCGGACGTGGCGTTCAACAGGTCGCTGACGCTGGTGGAGCAATCGGCGCCGGGCGTTTGCGGGTTACGCTTCAAATTCCGATAGGCTTGCTGCGCGACGTTCAATTCCAACAACCGGCGGGCGACCAGATGGCCCCCCTCGCGCGAGGAACTGTCTGAAGCAAAGCCGGCAACCGCCGCGCCGACACCCACCGCGGTCATCAGCAACATCAGTAACGACACGCTACAGCCGACGATCGCCAGGGCTCGGCCCGTGCGGCGCCCGCCCGAACGGCGGATCGCTCCCAGTGCTTGCAATCCCAGGCCCAGCGAAAGCATCTGCATCACCAGCGGTGGCGGAAGAAATGCGAAGATAATGCTCAGGATCGCCGTCACCTGCGTCTGCCGGTATTGAACCGCGTCCGGCGACAGCGGCATGGGAGGAGGCCGGCGGCTCATGAGCACCGCGTCCGACCAGTCCCGCGCTCGCCCCAGAAACAGCAACCAGGTCAAAATGATCGTGAAAAAGATGGATGCCGATGCAATGCCCGTATGGAAGAACACGATATGTGCGGGCTGATTTCCCGACTCCATCGAATTAAATGCGACCGTTGAGAGGAGCGCGCCAATCAAAAGCAGCGGGATCGCGATCCACGCATAAACCAGCAGGATCGTCCGCCCGGCCCGTTTCCCGAAACTCAGCAGCGCTCCTCCGATCGGCAGCAGCGCCGCGGGAATCGTGGCCAGGAGCGAAAAGATCAGGCAACCCGCCTTCGCCTGCGACGAGGGATGCATTTTCCAAAGCACCAGCCCGTCGATTCCCGCGCATGTGATCACCAGCGCGATTCCCTGAACCAGCGCCAAGACGCCCGCGCATCGGACGGCCGAAGGAACTGCGAAATTTTTTCTGGCAATCTCGGTCACGGCTTTATCCTTGCTTTCACGGTGTTTGCGCCTGGATTTGCGGGGCGCTCCGTCGCGGCGAGCCAAGTTCCACAGTCCGATTTACTTCGTTGAGCGTTCGTTGCGACTGATCGATTTTCATCGTCAGGAACATCTCCGCATCCTGGTTGGCTCGCAGTGAAGCGGAAAGGTTGTCCATCGCTCCCTGCGCGATGTGCGCCTGCAAACCTTTTTCTCCAAGCGATTCGATCCCCGCTCCCAGTGCCACCGGAGCGTAAAAGACCCCGGCGACGCCGATCCCCAGCTTGGTCAGGTCCCCCGCTTGCTCCGCGGCGCTGCCCTCGCCCGCCTTGGGGTCCTGAAGATATTTGTCGAACTTGCCGTAAACTTTGAGCATCTTGCCCATCTGCTCCAGCATCAGCCGGCTCGATCCGTCGCCGGGCAATTCATGTGTGCAGATCGACAGCAGCGTTTCCGCGCCGGTCTCGATGACTTCCGTCCGCTGGGCGCGCTGTTCGGCGGGGTCGTGAGTCTGCTGCGAATGCTCTCGCGTCACTTCCATCTTGACCAGGTTCATCGCCAGCTCAACGCGATGAATATTCTCCGGCGTCAACGTGCTCGCCAGTCGCGCATCCGTTGAAAGACGCTCGAGGATCGACGTCACCGGGATCACGCCCAGCGCGTCTCGTATCGCGCCGCGAATGCTTTCGGCCCGGAGCTCCTCAAATTCCGCGTCATATCCTTCGAGTTTGCCGCGCTGCGATTCGAGCTTGAGAAGCTCGGCACGCAGCTTGGGAATGAGGGTCTCCAGCCTCTGCTTTTGCCGCAGGGCGGAATCGTATTCTTCTTTGCTGATCCATTGCCCCGGATCGACCGGCGCCGAGGGGTGCGTGTTGTCCACGAAGACGACCGAGTCGCCGCCGTTATCATCCGCCGGGCCGATAAACCCCGCCGGCGCTCGAACCAGCGATGTGCTGTCGGTTGGCGCGGGCGCCGCCTGGGAAGAGGTCGCGGTCGTCAGCTTGTACTGCGTCGCGATCTTATCCAGCGCCATCTCGGCGCTCAGCCGCCGCTGCATCAGTTCCGTCTGCGAATCCGTGTTGTCCGGCGGTTGCGAGGAGGGCATCACATAAATGCGGGATGCCAATCGGCCGGTCGCGCCTTGGTCGCCCGCCGAGGCTAATCCGACCGCCGTCGCCTGATCGTCCGAGACCCGGCCGGCATAATGGGCCGGCGCCAGATCGAACGCCCGGGGCGCCGCGCCGTCAAACGTTGTGGTGAGGGTTGCCTGTAACGCCGCCAATGAAGGCCCCATCAGCGCCGCCAGTTTGCTGATCTCCTCGTCCTGGGCCGACTGTAGTTTGTCCACTTTGCCCTGGGCGTCGGTATACGCCTCCTCTTTCTTGCTTTCCACGCCCCGCGCTTCCAGCACGGCCTTGCCGTCTTCGGTGATCAGATCCTCAATCTCTTTGAGCTGATGCGCCCAGTCGTTTCGTTTGTCGATCTGATCGTTCAGATCCTTGTACTTCTGATCCAGCTGCGATTTTTCCGCGTCAAGACTATTTTTTTCGGCTTCATACGCATCGGATGCCGCCTGCTGGTCCGGAAGCTGAAATGTGTGCGGGGCGTCGTTGTGGCGCTGAATCCGCGCAGAGAGATCGTTGCTCTGATTGTTCAAATCCTCCTTGATGCCGTCCAGGCGTTTGTCTTCCGTCGCGATCCGGTCCGATTCATCTTTCAGCTTCTGCGCCTTCTCGTCTTCTTGCTGCGACAGTTGATCCGCCTTCTCCTTGGCCGAATCCAATTCATCCTTGGCCATCTTGGCATGGAACTTGGCGGTATCAATGTCCTCAGCCCGGCTCTTGAGCGAATCGGCCAGATGCTCGATCTCGTACCGCGACGCCAGCGCCTGATTCAGTGTGTCCTGCACGGCTCGCTGTGCATACGAGCCGGACCTGTCTCCGCTCGCGTTCGCGCGCTCCTGCGCTTTATCCGCCGCTTCTTTCCACTGCGCATACGCATCGGACCAGGACGCATCCTCGGCCCGTACTTGTCCGCACGCCAACACACCAACCACTGCGATTATGCACAGGTTGAGTAATTTCATTGCCCCGCCTCCGCGGCCGACTGCCCAAACGCCGCGCCTCCCAGATGAAACAGCCGGCGCGTCCGCACATCATGCACCAGCACTCCATCTCCCCACCCATACAACGAGCCGCCGACTCCATCGACCAGCGGCAGCACCGTATCCCCTTGCAGCGTGAAAACCGTTCGGCGCGTGCTGAAGATCAATCGGCCATCCACATCCGCGACTCCGATGATCGGCTCATCACTTGCTTCAGGCAAAATAACCAGCGGCTTCAACTGCCAGATTCCCAGGGATTCATCTCGCTGCGCCCGGTCGATCCGCCGGCCTCGCGCCACCAGAAGATCATCTCCCGCGGTCGCCAGCGTACGAAGACGTTGACGTTCAGCACCGCTCAAGGCTGATCTGATTCCACTTGCCTCCGAAACAGCGCGAGCTCGAGGTTGAGCCCGTGAGCTCGGCCGGTGCGCTTCAACAGGCCATCGATCGGGAGCAGTGCACGGGCTGCAATGCTACCGAACTGGTCGCGAAGCCTACCCGGCGTCGATCGAACAAACTTCGAGAGGACCCTCCACGCCGCGAGCATTGCGAGGTCTCGGACGTGGAAACCCGGGCGCCGGACGGGGTCACCCAGAATCGCGAAGATCGGTTCACGTTCGACGAGTTTGAATCCGTACCTTGCGAGGAGCTGCTCGTAGCGAGCCAAGGGCCTTCTGAGTACGTGTGCCGCTACCCGCGTC
>CAZCKE010000019.1:399-20064 GCA_964499005.1 uncultured Tepidisphaeraceae bacterium | reverse complement strand
TGATTGAAGAGAATCCCGCTGCACCCGAACAGGCGGTAAGCCTCTCGATAATTACGGGTGAGATGAAATCCCGCGACTTTGGAAATTCCATACGCGGATCGGGGGTGGAACGGCGTCGATTCGCTCTGGGGGCTTACGCCGCATTCGCCGAACATCTCGCTGGAGCCGGCGAAGTAGAATCGCGCCTGCGGGGCCGCGTCGCGAACCGCCGCCAGCATGTAGTGAGTGCCGTTGATGTTGGTGTTGAGCGTGGAGAATTCGTCCTCGAACGAATAGCTGACGAAGCTCTGCGACGCCAGGTGGTAAACCTCGTCGGGCCGGATCGTGGTCATCGCGCGAAAGACGCTGGGATAGCTTTCGAGGGAGGCGGCATGAAGCCGGACGTCGTTCATCAATCCCTTGAGTCGCCACAATCGATGTGTGGGGTCTTCGATGGCGACCCGGCGGACCATGCCGTGAACTTCGTAGCCCAGTTCGAGGAGGTATTCGGCCAGGTATGAGCCGTCCTGCCCGGTGATGCCCGTGATCAGTGCCTTGCGTTTCATGCTGGATCTGTCCTGACAGCGAGTTTATGCCAGATCGCTTTCGCCGAAAAGATTGGTTTCAGTGACAAGGAACGAGAGTTTTCGCCGTGAAGTGTCGACGATGTGGTCAGAAAATCGGAATCGCAGGCGCACTGGGCCGTTGCCGTCGAGCGGGATGTCTTCTCCAATGGCCTGAGTTTTGCCGGCACGAAGCGCGTAAGCGCCGACGACTTTTTGGTTGATCTCGACAGTGACTTTCATATCGCAGGGAGACATCCCAACGTGACGAACTTTTTGGCCCGAGCCTCTGGGCTGCACGACGATCGAAGAATGCGGCTGCATCCAGTTATCGTGAAAAAATCCTTCGACACGGGGGCGCACGGCCAACTGCCAGAGATGCCAAAGTTTGTGCAGTATCGGGCCAACCACCGGCGCGCGTGCTGTGCGGTTTACCGTTTGTTGCAGCGTCTGTCTGGTCCATTGACGAAAGCCGCGCCGGCGCAATTCGAACAGGGTGTAATGGGCCTTGGAGAGCGGATAGTAAATGCCGGGAATAAACCGGAGATGGCGCAGCCAGCCGCTGGGGCGTTCGCAGACGCGGTAATGCCATTGGCCCAGAAAATAGTTGTATTCGACGTAGCCGGCGCGTCGGAGGCATAGGTCGAAAATTTCGCTGTAACACTGGTTGCGCATCGACATGGTCTTGGTGTCGGGATAAGTGCGCGAGGAGGCGAGCACGTCATGAATGTGCTGGATACGGCCGCCGGCGCGATCGATCCGCAGCCAGTAATCGAAATCCAGGGCGCAGTGCAGAGACTCATCGAACGGTCCGACGCGCTGGGCGATTCTGGACAGCCAGAAGGCCGCGGGCTGACAGATGCAGCAATCGCGCATCAGACGCGAGAAGCTGTATTCGTCGGTTTTGTATGCTCCGATGATTGTGCCCTCGGAGTCGATGTAGTTGGCACGGCCATACATCATGTCGCAGGACGGATTTTCATGGAAATGCGTCACGGCCCGTTCGACTGCGCCGGGCATCAGCACGTCGTCTGAATTCAAATAGGCCAGGACTTGACCCTTGGCCATCGCCATGCCGAGGTTGACGGCATGGGTCTGGCCGTTGTCCTTCTGCGATTTCCAGAAGAATCGATCGCCGTAGGATTTGAGGATGTCCACTGATTGATCGGTCGAACCGCCATCCATCACGATGTATTGAATGTGCGGATAGGTTTGATTCAGAACACTCTCAATGGTCGATCGCAGATATCGCCCCTGATTGAACGAGGGCGTGACGATGCTCGCCAGCGGAGGATCGGTGACGCGGATCACCGGGCTGGGACGGGCCTGAGCGGCATGGCGGCAGGCATCCATCAACCCTTGTGCCGCCGATTCCCAGGTGTAGTAAGCGAGTCGTGCCTTGCCACGCTCGATGAGGCGGCGCCGCGTGGAATCGTCATCAGCGATCTGATTCATTAAACTGCTGATCGCGCTGACGTCCGTCGGATCGCAACTGAGCACGGCGTCTCCGCCGACTTCGGGAAGACTGGTGGTATTGCTGCAAATGACGGGAGTGTCGGCGGCAAAGGCCTCCAACAGGGGAATGCCAAATCCCTCGTGAAGGGAGAAAAAGGGCAGGGCCAGAGCTTGGGTCAACAGCGACCGCACCATCGCGCCTCGCACATAACCCAGGTGAGTGACCGGTAGGCCGGGAAACTCATCCCGTAATTTATTCCAGCCTTCGGGATGCCCGGTCAGGATCAATTGCAGCGGGCCTTCGCGTCGCTTGAGCAATTTCTCGAATGCCTGAAGTACGCGGCGGTGATTTTTGTGCGGCCAAAGGTTCGCGGGATAAAAGAAAAAAGGATCGGCGGGAATGAGTGATTGTTCCTCCGCAGACAGTGGGACGTCCTGGGCGCAATCCAGCGTCAGAGCGGGTGCTGACAGAAACACATTTGGAGAAACCGCCCATGGATGAGCACGGATCGTGCCGCGGACATAATGAGTGAACGTCAGCAGCGCTCCGGCGTTCGATAGCGAATCGTTAAATGCGAGCCTCCGCAACCGCAGCACTTCCGGTGTGCAGAATTCCGGATAAACGTCGTGCTGAAGGTCAGGGATCAGCACGACCTGCTTGGCCCAGGACATCTGAAGCGGGACTTCCAAAGGGTAGGACCGGAAGAGAACATCGATTTCTTGTCTGGCAGCGGCTTCATCCACCCGAGCGAAGAATTGATATCCCGGAACAGTTTCGACCGTGACGTTTGACGGTATATCTTCCAGCACCTGGCGGCTGAAAACGGTGCAGAAAACCAGGAATTTATCGCTTGGAAAGAGGCGGAACGCCGCCTGCAGTGTTCCCTGTAAATACTGGGCGATGCCCCCGCTGGCGCCGAACGTCACCTGTCTGAGTTCAATTCCGACATTCATGTCCTGTGTCCCGACCGGATTGCTCCGTTATTTCGGCATCATCCGCTGGGCGAGCGATTGAGGCGGTTTTTGTCTTACGTCGAGCGGGTTCCCAAACGGATCGGTTCTCCAACGAGCAAGCAGGGCTGCGGTCTTCTCCCAGAATTGCGTCAGATCGCTCCGATAGGCTTCGCCAAAAACATTGGGATGCTCCAGCACGATTTGGTAGAGAGTATCCAGATAATAGCAAAGCACCCCCGGCGTCATGTCCACACCACTGAATTTCCGCGCGATCTGGCGAAGTTCTTCGACGCGGGCGAACGAACCACCAAACGTTTTGGTTTGATCGTGCTCGCGGGATGCCGCCAACACGTGTTCGATCGAGGCCGGAGGTGCGACCGCGGAGAGGCGAATCCACAAGTCGCTGTCCATGCCCCATCGCAGCGATTCATCCAGGCAACCGACCGCTTTGAGCCAGTTTCGCTGAATGAATGTCGACGGCTGGGGAATGTAATTCAAACCGTAAATCAGGGCTTCCCGGTCGAAGACAAGGCGCGGGACGTTCACATAATGCGCTTTTTCAGTGCCCTGCTCATCGACGCGCAGGCATCGGCCAAAATAAAAGGAGGCATCAGGCGCTTCTCGGCAGGCGGCTGCCGCTCGGACCAGCGCCTGGGGCAGATAAAAGTCGTCGGCATTCAGCCAGGCGACGAGTTGACCATTGGCCATGTCGAAACCTTTATTGATCGCGGCGGTCTGGCCGTTGTCTTTCTCACTGACCCACCAAGCGAGATGTTTTTCATAACGGCGGATGATCTGTATCGACTGATCCGTAGAGCCCCCGTCAACGATCATGTATTCGAGATTGGGATAATCCTGATCCAACACTGAGCAGATGCAGGCTTCGAGGTAACGCCCCTGATTGAGAGAGGGCGTCACGACGGTGATTTTGGGATGCTCGATGCCGGACATCATCGCTACTTTCTTTACGAACCGGCTTTTTGTGTCATGTGATCTTCCGCGGCCGGTCTGGCTTCGAGGGCGGCGATTTGGGCTGTCAACGCATGGATTTTCTCAAGGCGACTAGCGCGATCCAGCTCGATCTGTTCGATTTTTGATTGTAACTCATATACAAGGCCGGTTAGAGCATAAATCTGCTTCAATCGTTCGGCCCGGTCGGCATCCGATTTCTCCAATTCATTTTGTAGCTGACTGATGCGGTTGGTCAATATCTGAATTTGCTGCTCAAAATGGAGCCGATCCGCCTGCGATCGTTGGAGTTCGGCTTGCAACTGCCCAGCGTGCTGATTCAGTGTTTTGATCTGGGCCTGTAGTTCCTGCGCATGTTGGCTCGATGTATGGATCTCGATCCGCAATTGTGCGACTTTGTCCCGAAGTTCCCGGGATTTTGCCGGAGACTTTGCGGCTTGTAATGTAGCTAACTGAGCAGTCAGGGTATTAATCTGTTCCAACCGGCTGGCTCGATCGGGCTCGACTTTTTCGATATACGCCTGGAGCCGTTTTATCTGGGCGGTCAGGATTTTCACTTGGTCCAAGCGATTAGCACGGTCCTGTTCGAGTTGGGCGATGGTGGCGGCTGATTCATGGTTACGCCGATCCAAATCCAGCCACAATAACGCCAGCCGCCCGTCGGGAGATTGTAGCAGCATCTCTTCTAACTGCTTGTCGGAACGTCTGGCGATCTCGGAAGAGCTGGCGAAGAGAAACATATCGTAATGCCCAAACATTGCCTGCTCAAAGGTGACATGCCCTAGCCCCACATCAGCCAGAATCCGTTTTGCAGACGTTTGGCTAAACAAAAACAGATGCTCATCAGGCACAAACATTTCCAAGATCGGGTCTCGCGCATTCAGCAGTTGCTCGTGTGATCGCCCAACAGGGAAGCATGGAGTCTGGGCCACCAGCACTCCGTCGGGTTTCAGCAGCCGCGCGCAAGTCCGCAATGTTGTTGCCGGATCCGCAAGATGCTCCAGCACATCCATCATGATGATTACGTCGAGCGACGCTGGCTGAATCGATTGTTGTTCGATGGGGCCCAGGAGCATTGGCACATCAAAGGTCCGCTTGGCGAAATCCACGACCCAAGGGCTTAACTCCAGACCGGTCGCGTCAAAACCGACGGCGCGCGTCATTGCCACGAATCCTCCATGTGCGCATCCGAGTTCCAATATCTTCGCCGGCGGCAACCTGTATCGCAGCAGCTCCCGAAGCCAATGCTGACAACGTTCGGTAACATCAGTTCTTGCTCGCTTCTCAATATTGGTCAATCCCAGGTCCTGTTCCTGATGCTTGAACCAATATTGCCGGCCGTAAAAATCCTTTTCGTCATCTTGTACTCGCGGAAAATCCTGCGCTGCCCGATGCGTCGAGACCAACGTTTGACATCGGGGGCAGTAGCGGTACTGAGGCGAGTAATCCTCCAACTCGACATTGCCGCACCAACATGTACGCGGCTGGCTCATTGCGGTCTCCAGGCTCGAAATACTACGCCGCTTCCCATCGCGGGATCATCCCCCAATTGCAGGATTTCATCCACGATACTGCGCATCAGATTTTGGAACCGTTGATATCGGGAAATGCGGGCATGCAAATCAAAGCCCAACTCTCTTGCGCCATCGGGCAAATGCCAGAGGTGGTCGATGAACAGAAATAACTGGCTCATGGCTTGGGGAATGATAGGGATATGTTCAATATTAGCGAAGTTGGCGTTCTTCAGCAGCGAAACCCATTGTTCGATCGGCAGCGGGTTGGTCAGATGATGATAGGCCAGATAATTCGCAAGAGTTAGCGCCGCCGATCCCGCCACCCGCTGAGCGAGAGCGGGCATGGGATTCCACTCCACGAACTTTTCCGTGACTACGCTAAAAAGCATTTGTCCGCCGGGCCTAAGGGAGCGATAGGCGGAACCCATGACACGGGCGACATCGTCCATGTGTTCGAGAGCGCAATTGGCGAAGATCGTTCCGAAGCTCATGGGTTCAACCGGAATTTCCTGTGCCGAGGCGTGGACCACGCGCTGGTAAACGCCACTGCGTCTGGCGGCTTCCGCGGCGACACCATCCTGATCGAGTCCTGTTGCGTTGGCCGTGCGCGGCCAGACGAGGCGGAAAAACGAGCCATCCCCGCATCCCAGATCGAGCACGGGCTCTTGCATCTCACAACGGGCATAAGCCGCGATTTCCCAGGCGCGCCATAGGCACAACGACGGCACGTGTGGATGCAGCGACGCCATGCGGTCGAAGCCCGCAAGGATTTCCTGCCGATCGAGAAATTTTCCGCCGATCAGCTTCATGAATGATTCATCTCAATGTGCTTCACGGGGTTCAATCAGAGACACTTTGCATAGGCCCGGCAAATTAGCGATGCCATGGTGCAACAATTGCACGGGTATCGCATTGCGACGTGTTACGACTGCGAACTTGGCCACCCCAGGTAAATGGCATAGGCGGATGATCGTACTGTTCAAGTCGACATGCGACAGGATCGCACGCTGTGTAAAGCTTGCCGAAGAAATAGTTGCCAAACCCACTTCGATGGTGTACTCGCCGGGGGCCAGTTCCAGGGCAATTTCCTGGTGAAATCGTAACCGAGTTTCGGCTTTTACCAATTGGGGAACGCTGCTGTCATGCTCCAGAGAGCTTTTCCCGTGAACCGTGATCCCCTTGTCGTTTTGGATCACGACGCCGCCGATGGGAATTTCAATATCGCGGGTGAGTTCGAATTCGTAATAAAAGCAGGCGGTTTGCCCCTGTTCAAAGACAAACGTCGGCTTGCCTGATTGATCGCAAAGCCAAACGCCGGTGCATGTCGCCCAGCCGTTAGTTACTTGCGCGACTTCCGCGACGTTGATCATGGAAGAGATCGCGGGCCAGGATTCATCGATCAATGTTCGCTGTTGATCATTTGGCAATATCGATAGTTTGCTCGCTGCGACCGAGGTTTCGCTGATCCTTTCATTTTGCTCGAGCAGGTAATACCGCTTCACGGCCTCGACGGCATCGCCGGAGAAAACCATGCCGCCGTGATTCAAGAGGATTCCGCGACGGCAGAATTGCTCGACTTCGGTCATCGCATGAGAGACGAGCACGATCGCCGTTCCTGCTTCTCGCATCGCTTCGAGGCGCTGGTAGCATTTCTGGCGGAAGAAGATGTCCCCGACCGCCAGAACTTCGTCAATGAGGAGCAGGTCGGCTTCGATGCTCGTTGCGACGGCGAAGGCCAGGCGCATGAACATGCCGGCGGAGTAGGTCTTCACAGGTCGGTCAATGAATTCGCCGATATCGGCGAAGGCGGCGATTGCGTCGAATCGTTTCTCCATCTGGACACGCGAAACTCCGGCAATCGCGCCGCTGAGCAGGACATTATCTCGTCCGGAATATTCGGGATTAAATCCGCTGCCCAATTCCAACATGGCGGCGACTCGGCCGCGCATCTGCACGCGCCCGCTGGTCGGACGAAGGGTGCCGGCGATCAATTGGAGCAGCGTGCTTTTGCCCGATCCGTTGCGTCCAATGACCCCCAGCGTCTGACCGCGGCGAACTTCGAACGAAATATCGCGAAGAGCCCAGAATTCCTGCCCATAATTTTGGCCCCAGGATCCGAGCAATTGCTGTTTGAGGCGATCGATCGGTCGCCGAAAAAGCGTGTAGGCCTTGCTGACAGCTTCAAACGAGACGACGATATCGTTCGACGCGGCCAGCGGCGCCGGCGGCGCGGACGTCTCGCCACGGCGTTGGGCCTCTGCCAGCGTCATGAGCAACGCTCCAACGTCCTGCGATCATTCTGGAATGGCGTAGTACCCATCGAATCAGACCATAGCTTACACGACATCAGCAAACCCCGCTCTGGTCTTTTGGAAGAACCCGTACCCTACCCATGCCAAGAGGATGGAAATGGCCGTCCAGACTAGCCAGGGCAAGGTTTCAATGGCCTGCCCCTGGTTCAAAAGGGCTTCGCGAAACCCCTGAACGATGACTGTCAGGGGGTTGGCCGTCAGCCATGGTTGGACCGAAACCGGTACCGCGCTGACAGGGTAAAAGACAGGAGTAAGGAACATGAGCAATTGCACAGCAGGTAAAACCCCTTGCCCCAGATCGCGGACATACGTCCCGACCGATGCCAGGATCCATCCCAAACCTGCGCACAACGAAACCAGCGGGATGTAAGCGATCGGCAAAAGGGCCAGTTTTGCGGTGGGCATTTGATGCAAGACGAGCATTCCCACCAGCAGGATGACCGCGCTGACCAAGGAATGAAAAATCGCCGATCCAAGCGTCACGATCGGAAGCACCTCGAGAGGAAAAATGACTTTTTTGACGTAATTCGGAACGTCCAGGATGAGCATCGGCGCTCGATTCATCATTTCGGCGAAGACCGTGAACGGAAGCAAACCGGCAAACAGCGAGAGCGCGAAGTAGGTTCGCGGAATAGGTGCTTTATCCTGCCCTTCCCATTGCGCATGAAAAATGACGGAAAAAACAAACGTGTAGATCGCCAGCATCAGCAGCGGATTGACAAACGACCAGATCAATCCCAGGTAAGCGCCGCGATAACGAAGGAAAATTTCCCGGTAAACCAGTTGCTGGATCAGCTCTCGCCGGCCCCACAGTTCGCGGGCAATTTGAACCGGGGTCGGCCATCGGCTGGCGGATGAATCGGTCATGGAGTTTGCGTGCACCGAGCCATGATACTTGGCCGCGGGGGCAACTCAAGATTCGCTCGACGCCGAGCCTCTGGACAGGCGATACCACAGCCGAGTTCCCCAATATTGAAGCCGAACGGGCAAAATGAGGCTTAATTTTCGGGCGGGGCTTTCGAACCGCCGGAGCAATCGGACTTTGATTTGTTGCCCATCGGAGCGGCGGTAAAGTTCGGACATTCCGGCTCTGAATGCCTTGAGGCGAGCCAGTGGCCCCATGCTTCGCATGTCGCAATCGGCCAGCGTGCGGCGGAGAAGAGCAAGCTGATTCTGCGGCCCTGCCGCCTGAATCAAATGCCAGCGCCAATAAGGCTGAGCCGGCTGAACGATCCGATCTCCGTCCGCCCATCGCGCCAGCGCTGCGGGCGCCAGGAAAACCATTTCGGGATAAAGCAAGCCTTCGAGTTTCCAGGTTTGCTCGTCGAGCAGCCGCATTCGTGACACATCTATGGGATTCCTTCGTATCCATCCCACGGCTTCGCCAAGGTGAACCGTCGCTGAGCTGTTTTCGGTGTATGAAAGCGCCAGCGAATCCAAGGCACTGGGGCACAGGCGGTTGCCCTCCAAAACTTCGCCGACCAGATCCAATTTCTGCCGGCGGGCAAAATCCAGCAGGGCTCGGGCATCGTCTGAATCAATCTGACCGACATGTTCAACCCGAATCCCTTGGCTTTCTGGAGAGGCTTCGCCGCTTGATTTTCCGGCCAGGCATACGACGAGATTAGGATATTTGGTTTGACCGATGCTTTGCAGCGTTTTTTCCAGATGTTTTCCGCTCCGCTTGCTGCGAATGAATATTCCAATTCGCGGTTGTTGCGCGGGAACGGAACCGGTGGAATTGCCATTCTTGAATCGTAAATGAGCCAGCTCAAAAATTTCGAGCATTTTTTGAGCGGCCGCTTCCCAGGTGTACTTTTGAGCCAGTGAATAGCCGGCGTCGATCATTCGGGATCGAAGCGGCTCATCGGAAACAATCTTTCGCATCTGCGAGCATAACGCCTGGGCGTTTCCCGGCTCGAAATACAACGCGTTATCGCCCGCGATTTCCCGCAGTGCCGGAATATCGGAGCAGATCAACGGGGATCCGCAGGCCATTGCTTCGACTGCGGGTATTCCAAACCCCTCGAACATCGTGGGCAGCACGACCGCCGCCGCGGATCGAAAGAGGTAACGCATTTCGTCGGGTGAGAGGCCGCTGAAAAAAAGGCAACGATCCGCCAATTGACGGTCGATAATCTCCCGTCGTAGAGGAAATCCTCCGGGAAGCTCGAACCCAGCGAAGATGACAGAGTGGCCACCAGATTGCGGCGGCGGCATTTTGCTTATCGCTTCGAGCAGGAGCGCATGATTTTTATGCGGATAACAGTTTGACGGATAGAAGAAAAAGGGGCGGGATATCGGATCTCGCGTCCATGTCCCGGCATCCTGACGGTCTCGGCTGATCAGCCGATCTTGGGGAGCCAGGTGGATTACTTCGATTTTCCGGGGATCGATCCCAAATTTCTCAATCAAGCATTGTTTACTGAATTGCGAGATTGTCACGACGATTGTGGCGGCTCTGCAGAGTTCCGGATAAACCTCGTGGCGCGCGATCAGTTCATGGGGCGTGAAATATTGGGGGCAATATTGCTCTTGAATGTCCAACAGCATCGCCACAGTCGGCCGGTCAAGCACGCGGGGGCGCAGATTGTTCATGGGGCAAAAAAAAAACTCGAACTTGCCGCGATGTTGGAAGATCCGTTCCTCATTCAATATCGGAACGATCAGGACTCGCCGAGATTCCCGATTGATAATCTCCTGAACCAGCGGCAAGCCGCCGGGATGCGCGAAGATCACGTAGTCGTGCTTGGGGCCCATGTGCAGGAGTTGGCGGAACAAAGCTTCAAAGAGATATCGCCCTCCCCCTCCCTCGGCGCGAAGTGGAACTGCATTAATACCAATACGCATCGCCAAAGGCTAACCGCCACCGGTTCAACGTGGCAAGACGCCCGACAGGTTTGATCCCGATAACGAGTTCCTTTCACCGGATTCCGAATCGTTCGGATCGGCCATCCGCCCCGCTTCATTCTTGTCATCGGTAACGGCTTCAACTTTCAAATTCTGGATCAGGTAAGACATCAGTCGCGGATCGGCGTCCGAGATTTTGACCGGCGGCTGATCGCAGACGAACTGAATAGTGAACGTGTCATCCTTAATGGGAATGGCTCTCGTCTGGCATTTGCCCCAAGTCTCAGAAAGCTTCAGTTCCTGCCCATAAGCTGTACTTGGGGCTCGTAACTTCATCCAAACGTTTCTGGGTCCGCCCGCGGGCAGATAAGTAAAACTGATTCGAATTCCCGATGGAACGCGTCCAGCTATGGTGTAGTCAAAATCAAGTTGACCATCCGTCCACCGCCACCAATCTTTGCCGTTACTTTCCAGGCCATATCCGTGACGAACGTCGCCTTCCCGAATCATCGTTGCCGGCCGCGGAAAAAAGTAGAAAGGTCCGATATTTCGCGATCCCTTCATCTCATTTGGAGAGATGATCCAATCGCTGGCCGTAAATGGAACCGACAGCGCCGGCGGCGGGAGCGAGAAGAAATAGCAATCTTCGATCCAATTGCCCGCCAGTTTTTTGTCATCCAGGAAATACGTCACCATCTCCCGCGCTTTGTAATGGTCGCCGCCGAGATCCAGATATATCGCCTGATCAGACGGCACGGCTTTGGCCAAATCGCGAAGTCCCAAAAAAGTGGCAAAGACATCTCGACCCGGACCGATTTCCTTTCGGATGTAAGCCGTGCGCCCCTTCGAGAGTACAAACGCATCGCGAAGCCCCACTCCCACAACACCGATTGCGGTGATTGTCACTACCGCTCGACCCAACCACTTTCCTCGACGCGACGTCCAAGCGAGACAACCCGTTAGCAGCGCCCAATACGCTGGCGCCGCCCAGTTGCTGAGCTTGAATTCGCTCCAGGTCTGTCCCAGTCCGACGGGAAACGGCGATTTGATGTGATACCGAAAATAGGTAAACACCGCGCCGCATATCACAAGCATCAGCAAGTAAGGCAGCAAATCGATCGCTGGTCGCCCTTTGCGTCGCTGCAGCGCGATTGCCCAGGCAAGTGGTATGGCCAGCGCCAGAATCAAAATGAGGAATAATCCTGTTCCCGGAGGCACAAACCAAGCTTCGACGTCGCCCGTGCCGGTATGCAGTCCAACCATGTGGGCGGGATACATCCATAGTTTCCAATCAAGGCCCCATCCGACGACCGCATCCGACTCCATCCGAAGCGCGCGAATGACGCGAAAAATTTCCACGTTAACCAGCGCCAGCGTCAAAAGACCCGTGATCAGGGAGCGCACAAAAATCACGCCCCGGTCCTTGGGGCGGACCGCAAGAGTCATCAACAGGGCTATCCCGCCCGCCAAGCAGGAAAAAGGAACGACTTCGTTGTAACAAAGCGTTGCTGCCGCCAAGCAGGTCGCCGCCGGGATGACGCCATAAAGGCGCCATTTCGCCGATTCGCTGGTCAGAATTCCGCCATATAGGGCAAACCACGCTAGCGCCATCGTCAATCCAAAGGTCATCGGGAAAAATCCGAACACCGCGCCATACATGAAGCCGTTATAAGTTACCGGGAAAATCAGCGCGATCAGCAGCGCCAGGAACCGGCGTCGTGAAAATCGATGCGCCACTCCTGCCAGCGCCATCGAACAAACCGTTACTGCCACGGCGACCGTCGCGGGATACACCCAATACGACCAGGTGCTGTTAAAAATTGCCTGAACCCATCCCAGCGTGAACGATGCCCCCATCCGTAAACCGTTGTTTTGATAATTGAGCACTTCGGCGACGACCGGCACATTACCCGACACAACCCCATGCTGACGGAATGGATGGCTTTGGAGCCACTGCCCGTGTTCAATATAAGTGAAAATATCGTTATAGGGACTGTATGTATTATATCGCAGAATCGGAAATAAAACACCGGCACTGGCGAAGGTGGCAATCGTAAACGTCAAAACCAGGTGAGCAAGCATCCGTTTCATGTTTCGCTCTGCCAAGAGCGCGGCAGCGACGATCACAAGCAGCGGCGGCAGGCACCAGACCTGGTGAAATCCCCAAACCCATCCGGTCAGCGTTGCGATCAGCACGATGATGCTTAACCCCACGGCGGGCGAGAGAAACATCCGAGCCGCTCCGCGCTGCTTGAACGGCAGCAATCGGCACAATGCGCGTCCTATGATCACTGACGCTCCTAGGACACAATAGAGAATAATCAGAGAATCGAGGTACCACATGGGAAATTCGCGTCTCGCGATCAACGCGAAGCGAAGGAGGTCCAATTTTGCCTGTAGGTGCCGTTGGATGCAAGAAGACGGCCCCGCCTTACCGCGTATGCGCCATCAACAACCTGTTGTGGAATCTGTCTTCAAGATACCGGGGCCTGTCTGATAGACATGTCGTCAATCCACTTGGCCGGTTATAGTGGCCTTTCGTGCGTCACCTAGCTGCTGGCAAGGCCGCGCGATCCCTGTGCTGCTGCCGACCATTTCCATCGTCACCCCTTCTTTTAACCATGCCCCGCATATTCAGGCGACGATCTCGAGCGTTTTGCGGCAGGATTATCCCAATCTTCAATACCTGGTGATGGACGGCGGCTCGACCGACGGCACCGTCGATATACTCAAAAAATACGACTCGCGCCTTCGCTGGATTTCCAGACCGGATCGCGGTCAGGCGGACGCCATCAACCAGGGTTTTGCGCAGACCACCGGCGAAATTCTCGGCTGGCTCAATTCGGACGATCTGTATGCCCCCGGCGCGTTGGCCGCCGTCGGCGATTTCTTCGCGGCTCATCCCGAGGCGATTGTCGTTTATGGCAATGCTGATTTTGTCGATGTCCGCGGCGATCTGATCCGGCGGTGCGCGTTTGTCGAGCCGTTCAATCGGCATCGACTTTTGCATTACAGCGATTTCCTGGTCCAGCCGGCGACTTTTTTTCGTCGCGGCGCTTTCGAGAAAGTAGGGGGGCTCGATGCGTCATTGAATTGGGCGATGGATTACGACCTGTGGCTCAAGCTCGCCGCGCTCGGTTCATTTCATCGGCTGCCCAACGTTCTGGCGCATTATCGCTGGCTCAATACGAGCAAGACGGGCGCGGGGGGGTGGGAGCGGCTTCGCGAGGTGGGGCGGGTGGCGAGCAAGCACGGAAAAAATGGTTTGCCCGCCTATTTTCGATTGGAGGCGGTTCGCCTGCATTTGAAGGAGGCGAGCGAATCGGCCCGCGGGGGACGCGTCGGCCGGGCCGCCGTTTCCACGGCGTCCGCCATCGGCCAAATCCTTCTTTCGCCACGCGCCATGCGCAGCCTTATTTCATTTCGGATCTGGAAAATCATCTGGGCCGGGCAGGTCCTTCGCAGCCACGATCGGAAAACCCGCGGGAAATGAAAGTTATAATTTACCTGGCGCTGTCTTGGGCTCTTTGGGATTCATCAGGGCGATCGTGCGGATGAGCGACGTGGTAATTGCCGTATGTGAGCGCAGTTTGATATGAAGGTTGAGAATCAACAGCAGGCTCAAAATCACCCAGCAATAAAAAATGAGGTCCGAGCCGCGCCCAATTCCCACTTGATTCGCCACCCAGGTTGCCGCTTCCGGCCGCCACACAAAGAAAATCGCCATCGCGATGACCAGCAGCACGAGATTTCCGACCAACGGAGAGCGTCGCCGCGCGACGATCGCGTAAAAGCCGATCCCCAGAAGGCTGGCCGTCAGAATGATCTGGAAAATCATCTCAGCATCCTTCCACCGATCAAATCCGCCACAATATGCAGAGCGTTGCCAAATCGCTGTCCCTTGGCCAGGGAATACCGGCTGTAAGAGACCGTCACCGGAACTTCGCGATACGAAAGCCGTAAATCGACCGTTTGCTCGATGATTTCGGACGCATGGGCCATCCCGTTATGCCGCAGGCGAATTCGGCGGGCAGTGTCCGCGGTCAGCGCCCGCAGGCCGTTGTGCGCATCCGACATCCACATTCCCGTCGTGAGAAACGTGAAAAGAATCCCCATCCTCAAAATCAATCGCCGGGCAGGCGGCACGCCTTCGGATCCGCCGAGAAATCGGCTGCCGAAAACAATATCCACCTCTTCATTTTGCAACGCTCTCAATAACGCCCCGATGTCTTCGGGACGATGCTGGCCGTCCGCATCAAACGTGACGATGTATTGCGCGTTTCGAGAGAGAGCGAAATCGATTCCCGTCTGAAGAGCCGCCCCTTGCCCCAAGTTTACAACATGGCGAAGGCCAATTGCCCCCGCTTCGACGGCGCGTTCCTCTGTCGCATCGGCCGAGCCGTCGTCGACGACCACGACGTTGGGATAACGGGCGACCACGGGCGCAACGACATCGCCGATCACATTCTGCTCGTTGAATGCCGGGATCACGATCCAAACATTGGCCGCATCCATTACTTCACTTCCTTTGCCCTGTCCTGTTGACGTCTGTCTGGAACCCACGCCGGCGCGCACATTATAACTCTATTGTTCGTAATCCGTGAAGCTCTGTTATTCAACTAACGTCGAATTTGTTTTAAACATATTATGGCCGCGGGTTTGGCTGAGTGTCATCGACAATAACGCCCAATGCATCGGCGACATTTCGCTCGACCGACAGATCAACAACGAAATCGTGTCCATCGCTGGGGCGATTCATCACCTGCGCATGACCCGCTGAATCGCGCATGACCATCGTAGAACTGCCGGCTCCATCGAGATTGATTGCTTGCCACGCTCCCAGGCGAATCATCTCATCCGCCAGTTCGCGGTAATTCATCCCCGCCGAATATTGGGGCCGCCGTCCATCCACGACCAGAAGGATAAGTAATTTCCCTAACGCGTCGATTCCCACCGCCGTGCGTGGTGCCAGGGATGAATCCTGGGGGGCGCCGGGCAATGACATTGCATTGCGACCATTGACAACGATCTGCAAATTGCCGGAGACGACTTGCCTCGCGCCAGCTCCGATTTGGTCGAATTGGCCTATCGAAACCATGCCTGCGGCATCAACCACAAAAGAGGGCCATTGCGCATTCTGCGGTGTTTGCGAAAACAGTGCTCCATCGCTCATCGCCCATCCGCAGGCACGCGCCCAGTTCCCAGTGAAGTACGGCACCTGTCGGCCCATTACCTTGACGGTATCTTTCGAGGAAAAAAAATTGCCGTTGACGCCGACAAATTAGCCGTCTCGTTTGACGATCTCGCTGACTGGCATCAATGTTGTCTCCCAAGGCGCCGTCAGCTTCGGGTCGTTTCCTCCACGGCTCACTTTCAGATGCACGGCCGGGTTCGAGAGATCGACCGTTACAATATTCAGGTGCATCGGCGGGTCATGGCGGATTTCGTGCCGATAGTTCACCGGCCGGGTCGCCGCATCCTGGGCACACAGTAGAGGAGCCCACACCAACATTCCAACCAGCAGAATCGCGTTCCAGCCAGCGTGCCCCGCCTCGAAATTTGAGAACAACAGACCCATCTTGCTCGCTCGTCCCATTGCCTATACGCTCTGAACGATTAGAAGAAAAGGGCAGGTTTGGATGAGCATCCTGGTCGACGCAGGCACGAAAGTCATTTGTCAGGGGATTACCGGCGCCGCCGGCGCGTTCCACACCAAAGGATGCCTCGACTACGGCACCAAAATGGTGGGGGGGGTCACACCGGGCAAAGGGGGCACCAAAGACGCCAACGGCTTGCCGGTTTTTAATACCGTCCGCCAGGCTGTGGAAGCCACGGGCGCACAGGCTTCGATGAGCTTTGTTCCCGCTCCCGGCGGGGCAGATGCCATCATGGAGGCCGCCGATGCCGGAATTCGGGTGATTGTTGCCATTACCGAGGGAATTCCCGTCCGCGACATGATTGCCGCCAAGGAATTTCTCAAAGAGAAGCCCGCCAGCGTCCTGATCGGCCCCAATTGCCCGGGCATCATCACCCCCGGCGAGTGCAAGATCGGCATCATGCCGGGTTATATCCACACCCCGGCCAAGTCCCCCAAAAGCGGAAAAAAGGTCGGCATCATCAGCCGCAGTGGAACCCTCACCTATGAAGCCGTCTGGCAATGCAGCATTCGCGGCATCGGCCAAACCACCTGCGTCGGCATCGGCGGTGATCCGGTCAAGGGTCTCAATTTCATCGAATTGCTCATCCTGTTCGGCCGGGATTCCCAAACCGACGGCATTATTCTGATCGGCGAGATCGGCGGCTCTGACGAGGAAGCTGCCGCCGCTTATGTGAAGCAGAACATCAAAAAACCTGTCGTCGCCTTTATCGCGGGGCGCACCGCGCCGCCGGGCCGTCGAATGGGGCATGCCGGCGCCATCATCAGCGGGGGCGAAGGGACCGCGGAATCGAAGATCGCCGCTCTGAAATCAGCGGGCATTTCCGTCGCCGAAAGCCCCGCTTTGATCGGTCAGGCCATGGCGCGTGTTTTGGGCCTCGCGGGAGAATGACCAAACGCCCACGGCGCCTATGGCAAGCCGTACGGTTCGATCCCTTTATCATGCAATTCCATTCGTGCCAGGCGGCCGGTCGCTGATGCCATCGGCGCCGCTTTCGCACAGCGTTTCAGCATCTCCAGGCCCTGATCGGCCTCGCCATGATTGAGAAGGAATTTTCCCGCGAAAAATTCAACGGGCGCGGCGTCCCCCGGCGCGCCCTGATCGCAAATCGCTCCGACTGCTGCCATATCCAGTTTTCCGTTGTTGCCGGCCAAGGCCTTTTGGAATAACTCAGCCAGCTTCACCTCGGGAGCACTGGATTGGCCGTTGCCGGCCTGAAACGAGGGGCCTTTCTCCATCACCACGCGGATGGCTGCGTCGCGTTCGGAGCTCTTACCGCGAGCGTCATAGATCATTGCCAGCCAAAGCCCCGAGATCGGGTCCCCATGATCGGCCGCGCTCGTGAGGGTGTTGATCTGGTTGGGCTCATCTTTTTCGCCAGCATAAAAATCGGCGATGCCTCGTGAATCCTGGGATTGCGAGACCCACGTCTGCATCGCTGCCCGGGCTTGTGCAATGTCGCCGAGCCCCGTCGTGCGGCAAGCGAAGTACCAACTTACCGGATCGTTGTAGCGTTGGGCGATATTCTGGGCCCATTGGATCGCGTCGTTGTAGTCCTTGAGCCCCAGATCGCAGCGCACGGCGCACTCCATCGCCCAGCCTGCCCAAGATTCGGCCGCGGCGTCAGCATAAGGCTTCGCCTGAGTGAAATCTCCTTTGTCCATGAAATGGTCGGCGATCTGGCAGTCGATCCATGGGTGATCCAGAGCGTAGTCTTCCTGTTGGAGAGACGCCTGTAGCGTCGAGAGCCATTTGGCCTCATCATTCTGTTTCAAAAAGCACTGGGCCAGCATTTCATAAGCGGCGCGATCCGTGCCGGTTTTTAAGAAATCCTGCAGATATGGGATGGCCTTATCCTGTTGATCCTTGCGAATGAATCGCTTAGCGGCGGCCATGTCAAAACCCGGCCTGCCGGCCAGGTCCTTGGACCATTGATCCAAATGTGAATCCACTTGCGGATCGTCCCAGCGGATCAGATACGCCACCGGCACCGGCGAGAACGGGCTGATCACCTGAAGCATGTGCGCGTGAATGCGCCCCCACATCGGATCGGTTCGTGGCTCATCATCCGGCAATACGCCCTGTGCGATGTCCCAAGCGGTGCAGCCACAATGCGAATTTTGCTCCAACCAGAATTGCCGGTAGTCCTTCCGCACCGGATCAGTGATTCCATCAAACCGCATCGCGCCGTTCATCCGAAACGTGGCGTCGTCGATTTTCATCGTTTTGACGCCATCGGGTATCGGCTGATGAGCCGCATGGGCGGCAAGGCCGTCGATCAGCGCTTCCATCGGATGTCCTTTGACCAGCGGGGCCGACTGACGAATGAAATCCGACGTGTCGACGCTCCAGTCAAACAGCATGAAATAGGCTCGCCGGTAAACACGCTTGAAGTTGCCTTCCTGCAAGATCCGCCCCAGCGCTGACCAGGACGGCTCACTAGCATCGGGAGAATCGACGAACGCCTGGGATACATCGGCGACGTCGGCCATCAAATCCGGATTCGTGTGCGCTGTCTGCCATGCCTGGCGCACGTTGTCCGGCAGATCCTGGATTCGAGGCAGCTCCGCGCGAAATGCCTGCACTTCCGCGGTAAACGCGTTTTCCGTCAAGCGGTGCAGGTAGCTGACGCCCGCGACTTCACACATGGCGTCGGCGACGCATTCGCACTGCGGATTTTTCTCCAGCACCAAGCCGCCGGTCTCCATTACGATCGACTGACTTCCGCAGTCCTGGACCACCAGAAATGTGAGAAACGTCGCCAGCCCGGAATTTTGCGGATTACTGGCGGCCAGATCCAAAAGTTTCTTGCCGTCGAATTTGCAAAACGGCTCGATCAATGCCGCCCAAGGTGGGGCCGCCGTCAGATCGTTTCCCGCCGAGATCAAATCCTTGACCGCCGCGGCATGCAGTCCCGACATCGCTTCGGCATAAGCCCGATGCCACAGCGCAACTGGCGACGTCGGATCTTTCACGACCAGGCGCTGCGCATAAAGCAGAGAGCGGGCCGCAAACACATACGTTGTGGCCGGCCAGAGATGGCGGGTCAGCTCGCCTAGATTCGCATACCCTCGCACCAAACCGCCCAGCAGCTCCGATGAAGCCCCGTGCTCGCGAATTGCCGCGTGCAACTGCCGCACCGCCGCAAACTGACTGAAGATCGTCATCTCGGAAAGTCGGTTTTCAATTTCATCCGGCATTGCCGCGTCGCTCGCCGCTGGCGCCTGCCCCTTGAAACCGGCCGATTTCAACCAATCCGCAAAATCCGCCCGCGACAGCGCCTCGGCATGCTGGGTCAAATCCTGGAGATCGGTCGCCGATTGATTGCTCACTCGAGGCACCGTTAGCTGCGGCGACGTAAAACCATTGGCCGTAAATAGAAGAATCCATTCCTTCTCGTTAGCCTGCACCG